>CBHTVL010000035.1:0-9970 GCA_966096475.1 uncultured Burkholderiales bacterium | reverse complement strand
GATCAGGCGGCCCGCAGCCGCGGCATTATTGATTGTCGCGTCCTTGACGAACTCGTGGGCGTAACCGACATCCAAGGTTCCGGACTGGTTCATCTTGTACTGAACGCCGAAGGCCAGCCAGGTGCGGTCCTGATCCGGCAGGCGCGCCGTACGGTTGACGTCGTTGCTGGGTGTCGGATCGACAGCAAGACCGAAGCGCAGCTTGGTGTTCGGGTCAAGATTGTAGTTGGCGCCGACGCTCATCCGCAGCGTGTCTTTCCAGTTATAGGCATCGGAGGACAGCAGCGCGCCGGATGCGCGATACACATCCAGACTCTTGACACTGCTCCAGCCGGTATAAGTCAGGTCGGCCATCACTTCGACGCGACCGCCCATGGTGCTGAACACACTCAGCGAGGTCGATTCCGGCACTTTGAGTTTGGCGTTCACATTGCCGTTAAGCGCTGCTGCTGAAGTGCCGGTGAAAATAGCCGAACCATTAAGCTTGTAATCAATCGCAGAGCGGTAGGCAAAACCGATGCGCGTGCTGGGTGTCATCTGCATCAGCAGGCCGAAGTTGAAACCGAAACCGATATCGTCAGCTGCCAGCGTCACATTGCCGGAGGCACCCGCGCCGGTGAAGCGCGACAGCTTGGCATCGATTTTCTGCACGCTGACGCCGCCGCCGATCGACAGGGAATCGTTGACCTTGTAGCCCAGCGACGGATTCAGGTTGATGGTCTTGATCGAGGACTCCAAGGCAACCGTCTGCCCCTGCCAGCCGGGGGCATAGTCCGTGCTAAGACCGAAAGGCACGTTCACCGCGAAGCCGAATCGGAGATCCGGGCTGATGTCCATTTTGTAAAAAGCGTTGGGGATGAACGCGAGTTCGCCGCCATCGCCACCGTTGCCTGTGCCGAGGCCCCCGGGCACTGTGGAACCGGTGTCATTGAACTTGAAGGAAGGCAGCACGATATGGCCGGTGACCACGGCTTCGCGGCCGGCAGGCAGCGCCATCAGCGCCGCCGGATTGGACCACGCCACGCTGGCATCGTCGGCCGCCGCCGCACCACCGGCAAAAGCATTGCCGGTACCGCTACCGCTTTGCGTGCCGATGCCGAAACCACCGGCGTTGACCGCCGTCGACAGGCCTGACAGGGCCAGGGCAACCGCCACTACAGACAAACGTTTGTTTAACTGGACCATGATCTCCCCCACTCTGGACTGCGTTAAATAGACCGTCTCGGTGCTCTTTGTTTGATTCAAGTCCGGCAAATTACCGGCAATCTTACCCTCAGCAAAAATTGTGCGTCTGCAGCAAGCACATCATTGTTACTCCGAGACCACACGCGGCCGCCGGTTGGCGTCCACCGCGACATAGGTCAGCACCGCCTCGGTCACACGCACGCATTCCTCGCGCTCGGGACGCCGCTGCGCATACACCGTCACGTCAACTGTAATGGACGTGCGGCCCACCTTGACCACTTCCGCATAAAAACTGACGACATCGCCGACAAACACCGGCTGTTTGAAGACAAAGGAGTTGACGGCAATCGTCGCCACCCGCCCCTTGGCCAGCCGCACGGCCGGGATGCTCCCTGCCAGATCGACCTGGGACATGATCCAGCCGCCGAAGATGTCGCCGGTGTGGCTGGCGTCGGAAGGCATCGGAATGACCCGCAGCGTGGGCTCCTTGCCTGCGGGTAAGGTTGTCGTCTCGGTGCTCATCGTATTTTCATGACCCTTGCTTAATGACCGGCATACATCTGGTCGATTTCAGCGTTGAATTTCTCCAGCACCTTGGCGCGCCGCAGTTTCATCGTCGGCGTCATCAAACCGTTTTCCACGGTCCAGGGCTCCAGCATCGCAGTCACCCGGCGCACCTGGGCGTAACCCGGAAACTCGGTGATCTGCGCCGCCACATGCTGCAGGATCAGCTGTTCGGCCTGTTCCCCGCGCAGCAGGTTTTCATTGAGCGGATCGATACCGGACTGCAAGGCCAGCTTGCGCCACCGGTCGGTGTTGAGCACCGCCATCACTGTCAGGTAAGGCTTGCCCTCGCCGAGCAGGATGACCTGCTCGAACAGCGGGTCGCGCATGATCGCGGCTTCCATGTCGTTGGGCGGTACTTTTTCGCCGTTCGACAGCACGATGATTTCCTTCAATCGCCCGGTGATGAAGACATGGCCCTGCTCGCCGATGCGTCCGGTGTCGCCGGAGTTGAGCCAGCCGTCGGACTGGATCATCGCCCGCGTCGATTCCTCGTTGTTCCAGTAGCCCATCATCACGTTGGGACCGCGGATCAGAACGGCATTCTTGTCGCCGAGTTTCACTTCGACGCCGGGCAGCGGCAGACCGACCGATGCCGGAATATTGCTCCACGGCGGATTGGCACAGGCCACAGGGCTGGTTTCAGTCAGGCCGTAACCCTGCAGAATGGGCAGGCCGAGTCCGATGAATACCCGTGAAATGCTCGGCGGCAGCGCCGCGCCGCCGGACAGCGCATAACGCAGGCGGCCGCCCAGCCGCGCCAGTACCTTGTCGGCGACCAGTTTTTTGAGCAACGGCCACAGCAGGAAGGACGGCTGCCAGGGTCCGCGCCCCTGCGCATGTTCGAAACGGGCAAAGCCGGTTTCCGCGGCGAACAGGAACAGTTTTTTGCGCAGCGGCGGACCCTCCTCAAGTTTGGCGCGGATCGCGCCCCAGATGCGTTCGTAAATGCGCGGCACCGAAATCAGCATCGTCGGCCGGATGGCCTGCAGGTCTTCGGCAAGCTGCTGGATCGAGCGTGCATAGGCCGTCGTCGAACCCGCCATCATCGTCAGGTAATAACCGCAGGTACGCTCAAAAGTATGCGACAACGGCAGGAAGGACATGAAGATGTCGTCATGACCTGTGGCCAGTACCTGCAGGCAGGCCGCGGTGTTGGACAGGATGTTGTCATGCGACAGCATCACGCCCTTGGGCCGGCCGGTGGTGCCCGAGGTGTAAACAATGGTCGCCAGCGTGTTGCCGGGGCGTGCGACATGCCGCGTCACGCCGCCGTCCGCCGGCAACCATTCGCCGATCCACTTGAAACGTTCATCACCGGGCGAAGACTGCGGTGCGTTCACCGACAGAAAGCGCAGCACACCGCGCAGCTCACCCGCGACATCGCGCAGCGACTGCCATTGCTCATCACCTTCGAGCAGCAGCACCTTGCAGCCGGCGTTGTTGAGGATGTAAGCGACGTTGTCGGCGCGGTCCTGGGTATACAGCGGCACCACCACCAGACCGAGACCCAGTGCGGCCTGATCGAACATCACCCACTCCGGCGAATTGCGCAGCATCACCGCGACACGATCACCGGGTTGCAGCCCGTCGCGCTCCAGCGCCGCCTGCCAGCGCGCGACCTGACGGTCGATTTGCGCCCAGCTGTAATCGCGCCAGTTGCGGTGCTGGTCGTTATAGGCCTTGTAGGCCACCAGATCCGGCGTGCGCTTCACCCGCTCACGGAACAGGCCATCCACCGTAACGGCGTCAGCCATCGGAATGACATGCGATACATCGTTGTTTTTATTCATTTCCTCCTCCAGCTTCCGGACAATCAGTCGAGAAAAAGGTCCGGCTGAAGCGGACCACCCGGCGTGACGGCATAGGCATCGAAGTCGGTGACACCCTCCTCCCGCAGCACGGCTTCGTCGATGTAGAAATGGCCGGTAGCGCTGCGGCTGTCGCGCCGGAAAATCGCGTGCGCGGCGTCGGCCATGATATCGGGTTTGCGGCTGGCCTTCATGATCGCCACCGGGAAATTGACCTCGATCGCCGCCGTTGCAATCGTGGTACGCGGCCACAAGGAATTCACCGCGATGCCCTGCGCACGAAACTCGCCGGACATGCCCAGCGTGCACATGCTCATGCCGTATTTCGCCATAGTGTAGGCGACATGGCCCTGAAACCATTGCGCTTTCATGCTCAGCGGCGGCGCGAGATTGAGGATATGCGGATTGGCCGCCTTCGCCAGAAACGGCAGGCAGGCCTGCGAACACAGAAAGGTGCCGCGCACATTGACGCCGAACATCAGGTCAAAGCGTTTGGCTGCCGTTTCCGCGGTACCGGTGAGCTGGATGGCGCTGGCATTGTTGACCAGGATGTCGATGCCGCCGAAATGCGCAGCAGCCTGTTGCACCGCCGCGGCAATTGCCGCGTCGTCGCGCACATCAAGCTGGATCGCCAGCGCCTTGCCGCCGGCTGCCGCCACCTCGGCCGCAACCGTGTGGATCGTTCCCGGCAGTTTCGGATGCGGCGTCGCGGACTTGGCGGTGACAACAATATTGGCGCCGTCGCGCGCGCAACGCAGCGCAATGGCGCGACCGATGCCGCGGCTGGCGCCGGTGATGAATACGGTCTTGCCGCGCAGATCACTCATGGCTGCTCCGGTTTTCTGTTGTGCCCTTGCGTGCCAGCGACTCGAAGGTCACCGCCTGCGTGGTCTGGTACAGCTCGGAGCGGCCGAAGTCCCTGGGGAAGTCATCAACCATGATCGCCTTGCGGCGCAGTTCGGCGGCGCGCTGCAGCAGATCGAATTCCGGCTGCGTGATCACGCCGTGCTTGAGGCCTTCGGCCGCGATCTGGTCGGCATACCGGCGCGCGATACGGCCGGCCTGCTGGGCGGCACGCAGCTTGGCTTCAACCGGCTCCGCGGCAATCGCCGCCGCCAGCGCCGACTCCAGCGTGCGCACGGCGTCGTGTTCATCATTGGAGATGAACACGCCGCGCGTCAGCCGGTTTCGCGAGGGTCCCGGCGTCATCATCAGGCGCACCACGTCATGACCCAGCGGATCGCGCGGCGGCGCAAACTCGCGGCCATAAGGCATCACCACCGGGAAGATCAGCCCGCGCAAGAGCCAGGCCGCAACCGGCCAGGGCAGGTTCTCGAAAATCGAATAAAACGACTCCTCGATACGGTTCAGGCAGTCGAGCAGGCCCCAGCGCACCAGCGGCAGATCTTCCGCGGGCCGGCCGTCATCCTCGTAGCGCTTCAGCACGGTCGACGCCAGATACAGCTGGCTCAGCACATCGCCGAGGCGGGCCGACAGGCGTTCGCGGCGTTTCAGCGTACCGCCGCACAGAAACATCGCCACATCGGCGGTCAGCGCAAAGGCGCTGGAGAGCCGGGTGAACTGCTGATAATAGCGACGCAGTTCGGGTGCGCCGGGCACTGCGGTCAATCGCCCGCCGGTGAGACCCATCCACAACACGCGTGCGACGTTGGACATCGTGAAAGCGATATGGCCGAAGAAAGCCTGATCCAGCGCGCGTACCGCCTTGCCCTGATCGGTTTCGCGCGTGGCTTCGATTTCTTTCAATACCCAGGGATGGCCGCGGATCGCGCCCTGACCGAAGATGATCATGGTCCGCGTCAGGATATTGGCGCCCTCGACCGTGATCGCGATCGGCGTCTGCATATAGGCGCTGGCGAGATAGTTGCTCGGCCCCATGCAGATGCCCTTGCCGCCGTGTACATCCATCGCATCATTGATGACCTGGCGTCCGCGTTCGGTCAGATGGTATTTGACGATCGCCGATACCACCGACGGTTTTTCACCGAGGTCGACCGCGCCCGCGGTCATCACCCGCGCCGCATCCATTACATACAGATTGCCGGCAATGCGCGCCATCGCCTCCTCAACCCCTTCGAAGCGGCCGATCGACAGCTTGAACTGCTGGCGCACGCGGCCGTAGGCGCCGGTGGTCAGCGTTGCCAGTTTGGAAATACCGACGCCGTTGGCCGGCAGCGAAATCGAACGTCCCGCCGCGAGGCAGTTCATCAGCATGGTCCAACCCTGCCCGGCCTGCTCGATGCCGCCGATGATGCAATCCATCGGCACGAACACATCCTTGCCCCAGTTCGGGCCGTTCATGAAGGTCGAGGTCATTGCGCGGTGGCGGCGGCCGATGTGCACGCCCGGCGTATCCGTCGGCACCAGCGCCAGCGTAATGCCGAGGTCTTCCTGCTTGCTGAGCAGATGATCGGGGTCATAAAGACGGAAGGCCAATCCCAGCAATGTCGCCACCGGACCCAGCGTGATGTAACGCTTCTCCCAGGTCAGGCGAATGCCCAGCACATCGCTTTTGCCCTGCCACTCGCCTTTGCAGACCACACCGAAATCGGGAATGCCGCCGGCATCGGAACCCGCTTCCGGACTGGTCAATGCAAAACAAGGCATCTCCAGGCCTTTGGCCAGCCGCGGCAGGTAATAGTCTTTCTGCTCTTTGGTGCCGTAATGCAGCAGCAGCTCGGCCGGCCCCAGCGAATTGGGCACCATCACCGACACCGCAGCGGTGCCGCTGCGTGTGGTCAACTGCATCACCACCTGCGAATGCGCCAGCGCCGAAAATCCGAGTCCGCCGTATTCGCGCGGAATGATCATGCCGAGAAAACCCTGGTCCTTGATGAACTGCCAGACCGGCGGTGGCATATCGGTCATTTCATGGGTGATTTCCCAGTCGCTGAGCATTTCGCAGAGTTCGCGCAGCGGACCGTCGATGAAAGCCTGCTCGGCGGCGCTAAGACGCGGCTTGGGGTAAGCCAGCAGCTTGTTCCAGTCAGGGCTGCCGCTGAACAGTTCACCATCCCACCACACGGTGCCCGCTTCCAGCGCCTCGCGTTCAGTCTGCGAAACCTGCGGCAGGATGCGGCGGAACACCGACAGCATCGGCGTGCCGATCAGCAGACGGCGCAAGGGAGACGGGATCGTGACGATGGCGGCAACAGCCAACGCAACGGCAACAACCTGAATCAGGCCGGCAGGCCACCAGCCGGAATACGCGCAGACCGTGACGAACAGCCCGAGCACCCCAATCCAGACCAGCGCCGGGAGCCGGTGATAGGCGAGAAACCAGCACACCGCGAAAGCGGCGGGCAGCGTGAACAGCACAACCATCGGAAACCTCCATGGGCCTGCGCGCGATTGCGCGGCGTGTTGCCGGCCGAGAGGCCAGCATACACAAGGGGCTGGAGGGCTACAACCGAGCCTCGTTACAAATGATTGTTTTTATTCGCCTTTTTAATGCACTGCGGCAAAGCTTATTCCGCAACCTTGCCCAGCAAGGTGATGACTTCCGTTTTGTTGTGAATCATCTGCTCGGGAAACACCACGGTAATGGCATTGGTCGGACAGATCGACTGGCACAAGCCGCAATACCAGCACTCATCCGGATACTTGATCACCGGCAGTGTCTCGCGGTTATCCTCTTCCTTGTAGATCAGATCGCCGGGACAGATCCAGTCGCAGAGATTGCATTTGACACAGGTCTCGGGGTTGATGCGGATCGGGTTGAACACTTCTTTTTTTGCTGTCGTCATGGTCATCCCCTTACGCCGCCACCGCGGTATTGCCGCGACTGAATGCCGCCGACAGCGGCTGGTCTGTCGACAGTGTGCGCGTCACCGGTCCGTTGGCACCGCGTTCGACGATGACGAATTTGCGCCAGTTCACATCATCCGTTTCCGGATAATCCATGCGGAAATGCGAGGAACCGGTGCGCGTCTCCTGACGCGCCAGTGAAGCCGTCGCCATCATCTCGGCGTTCATGCGGATGTTTTTGGCTTCATGCACACGCATCAGGCCATGCAAATCGTCGGCCTTCATCGTCGGTTCATGTTTGGCCAGCGCACACAAGGTATCCAGCGCCATTCTCAGCCCGCGATCGTTGCGGCGGACGCCGACGTAATCGCTGACCGTCTGGCGGGTGGTCTCTTCATGGTCTTTCCACGGCAGGCCGTTCTCCTGCTGCAGATGGGCTTCGGACTCTGCGCGGATCTGCGCCAGTGCTTTCAGGTCCAGCGCAGGCAAGGAGCCGCTGCTGGCGTGGATACGCTGCACGACACCTTCACCGGCGATGTGACCAAGCACAGCAGCACCGGAAATCCCGCCGCTGACCGTCGCACAATCACCGGCGGCAAACAGCGCTTCGACAGCCGTTTCACCATTGGTATCCACCGCAAGACCGCTGCCGCGGAAATACACACCGCTGCGGCGGATGCTCAATTCGGACACCGACACCTCGACCAGCTCTTCGCGGAAATTGACGCCCTTCTGCTGGTAGTACGCGGGGAGCGTGTAACGATCGACCTGCAGCGTATGCTCCATGCGGTCGAGCATGTCCTGCGGCAGATGGCGGCAGTCGAGATAGATCGGGCCGTTGCCGAGCAGGTATTCATTGATGACGCCGTCGGCAATCACCGCGCGGCGGGCGTTTTCGCCCTTCTTGTCATACTTGAACATGAAACGTTCGCCGGCCTTGTTGACGAAGTAGGCACCGAGACTGACCAGCGCATTAAGGCCCTGGCAGGAGAAACCTTTGGGCGTCAGCGTGGCTTCGACCGATTCCATGTTGGCCAGCGCCGCACCGGCGTGATAACCCATGGCCTGGGCATCGCCGGTGTTGTACGGGATATGCCAGGAATCAAAAGCCAGACCCGAAGCGTTCTGCGATATGCGGTTGACGTCACCCGCGGCCAGCACCACGGCCTTGGCGCGGATCACCGTCCATTCGCCGCTGCGGAAATTGAAGGCCACGGCGCCGTAGGCACGGTTGTCCTTGACCAGTAACTGCACCACCATCGTACGCATCAGTACGGTCGCCTTGCCCTTGCGCACGCGTTCGCCGAGGTGTTTCTTGAAATCAGTGCCGTCGAAATTGATGTGATAGGTACCGGGCAGCCCGAAGGAACGCAGCCGGTAATAGTCGCCGGTCTGCCGGTCGCGGAAATCCACTCCCAGCGATTCGATCTTGCGGAAAATGCGCGGCATTTCACGGATCACCCGCCCCGCCACTTCCATATCGACAATGCCGTCGGTCAGTTCCGGCACATGTTTGATCAGGAACTCCGGGGTATCCCATTCCGGACCCGAATCCATGATGGTCAGGTAGTGATCGACGCCGCAGCCGATGCTGCCGCAATGATCGAGCACCTTGCCCTTTTCACAAATCACCACTTTCAGCCCGGCTTCCAGCGACGCCGCCGCCGACCACCAGCACGTCGGTTTCGATCTGGATGAATTCCTTGCTCATTGCGCAATGACCTCAGGTTATTACAGCAAAGGCCATGCTAAGGGCAGCCCCGCCGGCACACCAGTGACGGGTTGGTGTTTTTTCAGGACTTTCCTACTGTTTTGCCGTGCGCAGACGGAACTGCCGCGGCGCCGTCGCATAACGCTGACGGAAGCGGCGTGCGAAATAGGCTTCGTCCTCGAAACCCACCGCCTGCGCCACCTCGCCGATGCGCAGCGTGGTGTGGGTCAGCAGCTCGCAGGCTTTTTCCATGCGCCGCTCGGTCACCAGATCGACAAAGGTCTTGCCGGTTTCTTTTTTGATCAGATGGGCCAGATAGTTCGGCGACAGGTCGGCCGCAGCCGCCGCATCCGTCAGTTGAATGCGCTGCGCCAGATGTTCACGCACATGGCGCATCACCCGCGCCAGCGCATCGCGCCGGCTGGTGCGCTGCGCCTGTTTCGCCGCCATACCGAGCAGCGCGCGCTCATGGCGGCGGCAGACCGTGCCGAGCAGCAACAGCAGATGGCCGCGGATGATTTCCAGTGAACCGTAACGCCGGCGTGAGTTCTCCGCCTGCATGCTGCGGCAGGCTTCGGTGACCAGCGTAAGGTCTTTGCCATCCAGCGAAAAATCCAGATATTCCTGAAACAGGAAAGGCGCCAGTTCCGGCGCCCGCGCCAGCGGCACATCCTCCAGATCCAGCGGATCAATATCCAGCTCAGGGCGCAAAAAATGCAGATTGAAGCTGAGAATGAAAAACCGCGAACGCGGCGGATGCGGAATGCGGTGCACCCGGTACGGCAGCACAAAACTCAGGTCGCCGGGCCCCAGCGGCCGCGCGGCGGCGGCGATGTGCTGGGTGGTGCGTCCGGCCAGATTGACCTGGATCTGGAAATATTCGTGGCGGTGCGCTTCGGCGATGCGGGTGACGCTTTTTTCGTCGCGGATC
>CBHTVL010000034.1:0-10229 GCA_966096475.1 uncultured Burkholderiales bacterium | reverse complement strand
ACCTGGCGCGTGGCGGCGGCCGACTACGCCGAGTCGGCGATCCTGCTGCCGGCGCTCGCGCGGCTGCGCGAAGCCGCGCCGAACACGCGGCTCGCGGTGGTCGAGGCCGTGCCTTATCGTGACGAGAATCTGTTTATTGAAAAGCTGCAGCAGGTGACGCCCGAGCAGGTGCGTGAAGTGGCGCGCAAATACCTGGTGGACGACGCACTGACGGTGGCCTATCTGGACCCGCAGCCCCTGAGTACCGCGCCGGCACGGACCGCGCCGCCCGCGGGCGGTCGTCATGGCACCTGCGATGAAAATGTAACCGATGATCCGCACACTCTGCGCCTTTGCCCTGCTGGCTGTTGCCCAACTGGCCCACGCGATCCTGCCGATTGAACACTGGCGCACTTCAACCGGCGCGAAGGTCTATTTTGTCGAGAACCGCGGCCTGCCGATTCTTGATGTGTCCGTTGATATTCCTGCGGGTTCGGCCTTCGATACCCCGGCCAAATCCGGACTGGCGGCGATGACCAACGGGCTGATGCGCCTGGGTGCGGCGGGGATGAACGAGGATGAAATCGCCCGCGCGCTGGCCGACGTCGGCGCCCAGATGAGCAATCGTTTCGACAGCGATCGCGGCGGCTTGATACTTCGTACTCTGTCCGATCCGAAGCGGCGCAATCAGGCGCTGGAAGTGATGGCCGGCGTGCTGAGCGCACCCGCATTTTCAGAATCCATTGTCGAGCGGGAAAAGTCCCGCTACGTGAGTGCGCTGAAAGAGGCTGATCTGACACCGGACAGTCGGGTCAACCGCGAGTTCTACCGGCTGGCTTTCGGTAAACATCCGTATTCGCTGCGTTCATCCGGCGAAGTCGATACCGTCGGCAAGCTGCAAAGTGACGATCTGAAAGCGTTCCACCGCAAGCACTATGCCGCCGCGCAGGCCGTTGTGGCGATCATGGGCGACGTTACCCGCAAGGAGGCGGAAGCGATTGCCGAGCAGTTGACCCGTGCGCTCCCGAAGTCCGACGGTCAGCGGCTGGTGATTCCCGAGGTGCAGTCCCTGCCGGCAGCGGTGACGCGGATGGTGGAGCACCCCGCCAGCCAGAGCCACATCATGATCGGCGCGCCGGGTATCCGCCGTGATGATCCGGATTATTTCACCCTGTTTGTCGGCAATTACATCCTCGGCGGCGGCGGCTTTGTGTCGCGTATCACCGAAGAGGTGCGGCAAAAGCGCGGCCTCGCTTATTCCGCCTACAGTTATTTCTCTCCCTTGCTGGCGCGCGGTCCGTTTGTCATCGGCATGCAGACGCGCCGTGATCAGACCGGTCAGGCCCTGGCGGTGGTCCGTAGCACGCTGCGTGAATTCATCGCCAAGGGACCGACGCCGGAAGAAGTGGTGGCGGCCAAGCAGAATATAGTCGGCGGTTTCCCGATGCGCATCGACAGCAACCGAAAGATTCACGATTATCTCGCCCTGATCGGTTTTTACGATCTGCCTGCCGATTATCTGGAGACCTTTGTCGCCAACATCGAAAAAGTGACTGCGGCCGATATCAAGGCGGCATTCGCGCGCCGTGTCGATCCGGATCGTCTGGTAACAGTGGTGGTAGGTGCCGACCGCGACCAGACCGCTGCTGCCCCCGCAACGCGCTGATGCCCGCTGCGGCTTCAAACAACTGCGAAGTGCGGATCATCGGCGGCGCCTGGCGCAGCCGCCGCATCCGTTTTGCCGATCGTCCCGGCCTGCGGCCGACGCCGGACCGCGTGCGCGAGACGCTGTTCAACTGGCTGGGCCAGGATCTTGAAGGCCAGGATTGTCTGGATCTGTTTGCCGGCAGCGGTGCGCTGGGCTTCGAGGCCGCCTCCCGTGGCGCCCGCCGCGTGGTTCTGGTCGAGCGCGATGCGGCAGCGGTCAGCGCATTGCAGGCTAACCGCGAGCTGCTGGGGGGCGATGCGGTGGAAGTGGTGCGTGCCGATGCGCTAGAATTCATCAAGCATCATCGCGGCCGTTATGACGTGGTTTTTCTCGACCCGCCGTTTGCAGACGATTGCTGGCCGCAGCTGCTGGCGCTGTTGCCGCAATGCCTGAAACCCGGTGCGCTGGTGTACTGTGAACGCGGCGAAGCACTGGAAGCCGGACCGGGTTGGGAAATATTCAAGGCCGGCCGTGCCGGCCAGGTCAGCCATCAACTCCTGAAAAGGGCGGAACATGAAAAATAAAGCCGTCTATCCCGGCACCTTCGACCCGATGACTCTGGGGCATGAGGATCTGGTGCGCCGCGCGGCGCGCCTGTTTGATCATGTCGTGCTCGCTGTCGCCGACAGCCGGACCAAACGTCCGCTGTTCACGCTGGCCGAACGCATCGACATGGCGCGCGACGCGCTTGCCGACGTCAAAAATGTTTCGGTGGAAGGGTTTTCCGGTCTGCTGATGAATTTTGTGCAAGAGCACGATGCGCGCGTGGTGATGCGCGGCGTGCGCGCCGTTTCCGACTTTGATTATGAATTCCAGCTGGCAGGCATGAACCGCAAGCTGTATCCGGAGGTCGAGACCGTGTTCATGACGCCGGGCGAGGAGCATATGTTCCTGTCGGCGACCCTGGTGCGCGAAATTTCGGTGATGGGCGGCGATGTGTCGAAGTTCGTGTCGCCGACGGTTGCTGCATGCCTGAAAAACAAGATCAAGGATCTCGGGGGCAAATGATGCGGGGTTCGTCATGGCATTGATGATTACCGACGAGTGCATCAACTGCGACGTCTGCGAGCCGGAATGTCCGAACGAGGCGATTTCCGCCGGCGAGGAAATCTACGTCATCAATCCCGACAAGTGCACTGAATGCGTCGGCCATTTTGATGAGCCGCAGTGCCAGAAGGTGTGTCCGGTGGATTGCATCCCTCTGGACCCTGATCGCAGCGAAACGAAGGAAGATCTGCAGCAGAAGTATCTCAAGCTCACTGCGCAGAAGGCGGCCTGAACGGCTTTTGCCGCCGCTTCAGCGTTTCTGGCAGGACGGGCAGTAACAGGTCGCGCGCTGGGCCTGCTTCAATTCGCGGATCGTTGCGCCGCAACGCGTGCAGGGTTCACCGGCACGCCCGTACACCAGAAACTGATTCTGGAAATTTCCCGCCATGCCGTCGCTGCCGACATAGTCACGCAGTGAGCTGCCGCCGGCGTCAATGGCGGCTGCCAGCGTATTCTTGATGTGTTGCGCCAGCAAGTCGCAGCGTGCACGGCTGACCCGTTGCGCCGGCGTGCGCGGATCGATGCCCGCATGAAACAGGGCCTCGTTGGCGTAAATATTACCGACGCCGGCGACCACATGGCTGTCCATGATCACCAGCTTGATGGCGGCGCTGCGGCTGCGTGTTTCGCGGTACAGCACGGCGCCGTCGAAATCCGCGGTCAGCGGTTCGGGGCCGATGGCGGCGAGCAGCGGGTGGACGAGTGCATCCGCACCGGCTTGCCACAACACCAGCCCGAAACGCCGCGGGTCGCGCAGCCGCACCACGCGGCCGTTGTCGATGACCAGATCAAAGTGATCATGTTTCTCCGGCGGTGTCGCGGTGTTGACCAGCCACAGCCGTCCCGACATGCCGAGATGCACGATCAGCGTGCCCGCCTTGTCCTTGACCGGTGTGCAATCGAAAAGCAGGTATTTGCCGCGACGTGACAGTGAATTGATGCGTGCGCCCGCAAGCCGTTGTTCAAGGCCGCGCGGTACCGGTTGTCGCATGCCGCGGTGGCGCACGACGGCGCGTTCGATGCGTCGATGTTCGACGGCGGCGGTCAGACCGCGGCGGGTGGTTTCAACCTCAGGTAATTCGGGCATCGTAAGTTATTGTTTTATTTATATTTTTCTGTGGAGCTCTGAGTTGAACCCGGTTTCTCCAGCAAGCTGCGCGCTGCACCTTCGAGAAAGCTGTACTGCAGGCCGTTGTCACGACGCCATAACACCAGCTGCGGTTGCCGCTGCAGTACGCCCATCGTCAGCGTGCTGCCGTCCGTCAATGTGATGCGGATATCGCTTTGCGGCGGACGGTTGTCGTAAGGCTCGGCCGTTGCCGCAGAAGCCATGCGCCACTGATCCACATAGCGTTGCAGTTCATCCGCGCCGGCGGCTTCGGAGGGCGGTGACAGCACCCACCCCCCGTCGTTTTTGCTGATAGTGAATTCCGGCAGCGCCACCGTGACCGGTTGTTCGTTTTCGGCGAGCAGCGCGCGACGCACCAGCGCCGTCGCATTCAGCGGCAGTCCTGCGCCGTGCCGCAGTTCAACGGCGTGGATGATGTCTCCGCGCAGTACGTATTGTTCGCGGGTGACGGCGTTGATGCCGCCGAACGCATATTGCACGCCGTCGATATCGAGCACTGCCGAGGGCGGTTCGAGTTCAAAGCGCGCACGGTCGGTGGCCGGCAATTGCGCGGTCGGTTGTGCTTCGAGAATGGTCAGCATGCGCAGGATCTGGAATTCATCGGCACGCGCCTTGAACGGTGCGGTCATCCACCACTGTTCGCCGCGCCGCTCGAGGGTGATCACGGGCCGGGCCGGTCGCGTCAGGGTGATGCGCGATACCGATGCCGGTTTGACCGCCGACAGCGGTGTCCGCGCGGCTTCTTCGCGCGACGGCGCGCGCAAGGCCAGCCAGGTGAGCAGGGCAACAGCAACGAGCAGGGCGATGTTGATCAGCCAGCCGCGCTTCATGGTTGTCGCTTCATGACGTGACGCTTCAGCGCGCGTTGCGCCGGCGCCACCACACCGCGATGCCGGTGCCGGCGAACAGCAGCGGCAGCGCGAACAGCACGACAAAGGCGATCAGATAGAGCTGGGTACTGTCGATTTCAATGCGGGTATCCGCAGCGGGCCGTGCGTCGATGGTGACCATGGCATCTTCACCGGCGAGCCAATTGAGCATGCTCACGCCCAGCGCCAGATTGCCGCCGTTGCCGAGAAAACTGTTGGACAGGAAATGTCCGGTGCCGGCGACGATGACGCGTTGTTCGCGGTCACCGACGGTGCGCTCGAAGGCGCTGGCGACATTGACCGGGCCCGGGAAGTCGCGTGCCTTGTCGAATACCGGTTTGGCATCCAGTTTGCCGACTTCCACCCAGCCGCGCTGGGCGACGTCGATCAGCGGCGTGACCGTCCAGCCGGCGCTGTCATCGGCGCCGATCTGACGGGCGTGCGGGAACAGTGTGTTGTACTGCAGCGCGCCGACAACCGGGTGCCGCGCGTAATTGGTGGCGACGGCAAATACCGGTGGACCGCTGCGCGGCGCCAGCGCCGGATCAACCACGGTGCCCGGCGTCAGCACCAGCCCGAGTTTTTCCGCGAGCGGCTGCAGGCCGCGCAGGGGTTCGGTGTCGATCAGCCACAGCAGATTGCCGCCGCGCTCGACGTAACGCAGCAGCTTGTCGATTTCCGCCGCCTGCAGTTCGACCTGCGGCTGTGTGATGACCAGCAGCGCGGCATTTTCCGGAACTTCCTGGGCAACGGCCAGATTCAGGCTGGAGATGCTGAAACCTTTTTCGCGCAGGCGATGGCCGAAGGCGCCGAGGTCGTGGTTGGCGAGGCCGTCGAGTTTGCGTTCGCCGTGGCCGTCGATCCACAGCACGAGATTGTTGGCGCCGCGCGCCAGCCGCAGCAACGCATTGGCAAATGACTGCTCGCTGAACTCGGCCAGAGGAATCTGCTCGATGCGTCGCTGATATTCGAGGACCAGCGCATTCGGCGTGCGCAGGCCGGCTTCGGCGGCGAGCTTGGGTTCTTCGCGAGGGTCAATCAGTTGCAGTTGCAGATCGGCTTTGACGCGCTGATATGGGCGCACCCGTTCTTCGATGATCTTGTGCACATTGCTGCCGCTGCTGTCCTGGCGCACTGCATAGGCTTTGATGCTGACCGGACCCTGCAGCTGTTTCAACGCGCCGATGGTGGTGGCTGACAGCGTGTTGCGCGCGCCGCGCGTGAGATCGTGTTCGACGCGGTATTCACGCGCGAAATAGGCCAGCAGCGCGACCAGCAGCGCGAGCAGCAATACAAAGACGCCGCTTTGAGCGAGGAACTGCCAGCGCAGGCGGCGGGTGATCTGCATGGTTCAGCCGCGCAGCCGCCGGCCGTCGAGGCGGCGGATGGCGAGGATCAGGAAGGTTGCGGCGAGCAGCAGCGGGCAGGCAATGGCATAGGAGTCGAGCATGCCTTTGCCCAGCGGTTCGAAATTGCGCACCGGCGAAAACACCGGGGCAAAAGCGGCGGGGATCGGCCAGCCGCGTGCGCGCAGGCTGTCGCCCGCGGTTTCACCCATGAACAGCATCGCCAGCAGCAGACCGAAAGACAGCAGCGCGGCGGCCATCGGTTGCGCCGTCAGGCTGGACGCATAAAGACTGACCGCAGCGAAACTGGCGGCGAGCAGCAGCAATGCCAGTGTCAGCGTCGCCAGCAGGCCGATATCGAGGCTGGTGGTGCCGACCAGGGTCAGCGGCATCGCCAGCACCAGCAGGATGATCAGCAGCAGGAAGGCCATCAGCCCGATGAATTTGCCGATGATGATTTCAGTCATCGAAATCGGCGCCGACAGCAGCAGGGTCATGGTCTGGTTGCGCCGTTCCTCGGCGATCATGCGCATCGCCAGCAAGGGCACCGCGAACAGCAGCACGGCCGCTGCGGTGGCATAGGTCGGTGCTGCGACCAGTTCGGTGACGCCGGGCGGGCTGGCGAGTTGCGCGAGCTGCGACTGGATCTGCAGAAAATCATCGAGGCGCTTGAGGAATCCGTAACCGAGGATGACCTGCACCACGGTCAGCACCAGCCAGGCCAGCGGCGAGGTGAACAGTGCACGCAGTTCCTTGCCGGCAATGGTGAAAATCATTGTTTGGTATCCCCCGCGCCGTCGCCCCGGGTCAGATGCACGAAGACATCTTCAAGGCTGGTCTGCGCCGGTGTCAGCTGATGCAGACCCCAGTCTTCGGCGCCGGCGCGCGTTACCAGCGCCGCGGTGGGGTCAACGTCGGGTGCGAAGCGGATGCGGAAACGGCCATCGCCGTCCGCATCGACGGTGGATACGCCTTCGATGCCGCGCAGCGTTTCGACCGGCGGCGGCCGGTGCAGGCTGATTGTGACGGTGCGGCCGCGCTGGAATTCACGCAGGCCGGCGATGGTGTTGCTGAATACGACCTCACCGTGGTGCAGAATCTGCACGCGGTCGCAGACCGCTTCGACTTCGGTGAGGATGTGTGTCGACAGGATCACGCTGTGTGCGCGGCCGAGTTCGCGGATCAGCGTACGGATGTCGAGAATCTGGTTGGGGTCGAGGCCCACCGTGGGTTCGTCGAGAATGATCAGGTCGGGTTCATGGACGATGGCCTGGGCAATGCCGACGCGCTGCTGGTAGCCCTTGGACAGCGTGCCGATCAGTTTGCGCGACACTTCGCTGAGCCCGCAGCGCTGCATGGCGCGGCTTGCAGCGGCTTCACAGCTTGCGCGGGGCAGGCGGTGCAGTCGTGCGGCCAGCCGCAGGTATTCGACAACAGTCAATTCGCGGTACAGCGGCGGCGTTTCCGGCAGATAGCCAATGCGGGCCTTGGCGGCGACAGGCTGTTCCAGCAGATCAATGCCGCAGACGCGGATTTCACCGGCGCTGGGCGCGAGATTGCCGGTCAGCATTTGCATGGTGGTGGTCTTGCCGGCGCCGTTGGGGCCGAGCAGACCCAGCACTTCGCCCTGACGCACTTCCAGGTCAAGTCCGCGGACTGCGGCGTGTTTGCCGTAGTGGCGTGCAAGACCCTTTGCGCTTACGGTCAATTCAGGGGCGGGGGAAGTCATCAACGGCGGGTTTGCTGCGTGGCGGCGTGTTGCCTTGTGGTCAGGCTGAAATATACCTAATATGTGTTGCATTATGAATGGCGTAGACGCACTGCGCCACAGTCGTTTACCCACACGCTCTTTCCGGCGCCCATCTACCCGAGCCCACGCGCGCAACCCGGTTATCCGATGACACTGTTTCGAATCGCAGCGCTGTCCGCCAGCCTCGCTTTGGCCGCTTGCGCCCAGGCGCCGGTGCAGACTGAATCAACCCCTCCCGTAACGGCCACCAAGCCGCTGCCCAAAGTCGTCGCGCAGAAACCGGCGCCGATACCGGCGCCTGCGCCGCGCGTTGCGCCGCTGCCCAATGTCGAGCTGAGCGAAGCCATCCTGTTCAAGCTGACCCTGGCCGAGATCGCCCTGCAGCGCGGCCAGCCGCATGTCGCCGTCCCGGCATTCCTCGAGGCGGCACGCGAAACCCGCGATCCCCGTTTGGCGCGCCGCGCCACCGAGGTGGCGTGGAGCGCGCGCTTCATGCCCGCGGCGCTGGATGCGGCGGCCCTGTGGCTGCAACTGGATCCGGATTCGGCGCGTGCGCGCCAGACGGTGATTGCGCTGCTGGTCAATCAGTCGCGGCTGGACGATGCTTTGCCGCATCTGCAAAAGTGGCTGGCTGCAGAACCGGATCGTGTCGGTGAAAACTTCCTGCAGTTGTCATCACTGGTAGCCAGCCATCAGGACAAGCCGGCGATTCTGCGCCTGATGCGTACGCTGGCCGCGCCTTATCCGGCGGTGCCTGAAGCCAGCCTGGCTGTCGCGCAGGCGGCATGGAACGCCGATGACCAGGCCACCGCCGTCGCGGCAACACGCAAGGCGCTGGAACTGCGTCCGGGATGGGAGCTCGCCGCCTTGTTCCAGGCGCGTGCACTGCAGCGTGATTCGGCGGATCAGGCCATCGTGTTTCTGGAAGGATTCCTGAAGAGCAACCCCGGCGCCCGCGATGCCCGTCTCAATCTGGCCCGCTTGCTGGTGTCGGCACGCCGCTACCCGGAAGCGCGCAAGCAGTTCGAGATACTGGTCGGCGAAGCGCCGAACAATCCGGAAATCGCGATGGCGGTGGCGACGCTGTCGCTGCAGGCCAAAGACTATGCGGCTGCAGAACTGCAACTGCGGCGCGCGCTGGAAATCAATCCCAAGGAACCCGATGTGGTGCGGCTGTACCTGGGTCAGGTCAACGAGGAATTGAAGCGTGACGATCAGGCACTGCAGTGGTATTCCAGTGTGACCGCCGGCAGCGAGCAGTTCATCGCGGCCCAGGCACGTTATGCCGGTGTGCTGGCGCGGCAGGGCAGGATGGCTGAAGCGCGAAAATATCTGCAGGAAGTTCAGGCGGGTGATGCGCAGCAGCGGCTGCAGCTGACGCTGGCCGAAGCCAGTCTGTTGCGCGATGCGCATGCCTATCAGGAGGCTTTCGAGTTTCTCGGCGCCGCCGTGGCGAAAACGCCGGACGTGGCCGATCTGCTGTATGACTATGCGATGGCCGCCGAAAAAGTCGGCCGTATCGATGTGCTGGAAGCCAATCTGCGGCGGGTCATCGCGATGCAGCCGACGAATGCGCATGCCTATAACGCACTTGGTTATTCGCTGGCGGACCGCAACGAACGTCTGGCGGAGGCGTACACGCTGATCGAAACCGCACACAAGCTGGCGCCCGAAGATTCGTACATTCTCGACAGCCTGGGCTGGGTGCTGTTCCGCCAGGGCCGGCATCAGGAAGCGCTCGGTTATCTGCAGCGCGCCCACGAAGCAAGGCCCGATGCCGAAATCTCCGCCCATCTGGGCGAGGTTCTGTGGGCGCTGGGGCGTCGTGAAGATGCGCAAAAGGTATGGGCAGAGGCGTTGCGCGGCCAGCCGAAGAATGACGTGCTTCAGGGCACCATCAAGCGGCTCTCGCCGGCGACCCTGCAATCGGCGCAATGAGTGTTGTCCGCGTATTTGCGGCGTTGCTGTTGTCCGGACTGCTGACCGCCTGCGTCGCCGTTGCTCCGGGTTCAAAGCCCGTTGCCGCGGATTTCGACATCCTCGGGCGGGTGCTGATCAGCGGCGAAGGCCGTGCGTTTTCATCCGGTTTGCGCTGGCGCCATGATGCGGCCGGTGACGAGCTCTGGCTGATGTCGCCCGTCGGTCAGACACTGGCGCATATCGTTGCCGATGATGCCGGCGCGGTTCTGACGACACCGGATCAGTTGGAGTATCGGGACCGTTCGGTGGAAAACCTGACCCGGCGTGCGCTGGGCTGGCCCCTGCCTCTGGGCGGTCTGCGCCACTGGGTTCAGGCAGCACCCATACCCGGTGAAAATCCGGCGATATCCAACCGTGATGGCACGGGCCGCTTGCTGCTGCTGGAGCAGGCGGGCTGGAGCATCCGCTACAGTTACCCCGA
>CBHTVL010000033.1:0-10377 GCA_966096475.1 uncultured Burkholderiales bacterium | reverse complement strand
GACGTTGGTGCCTTCGAGGCGCACCACCAGCGGCACGCTCAGGCTGACCTGGCGCGCAGCGGCGACCACACCCTGCGCGATCACGTCGCATTTCATGATGCCGCCGAAGATGTTGACCAGAATGGCCTTCAGCTGCGGGTTGCGCAGCATGATCTTGAACGCTTCGGTGACCTTCTCCGCCGTGGCGCTGCCGCCGACGTCGAGGAAGTTGGCGGGGCTGCCGCCGTAGAGCTTGATGATGTCCATCGACGCCATCGCGAGGCCGGCGCCGTTGACCAGACAGCCGATGTTGCCGTCGAGCTGGATGTAGTTGAGGTCGTGTTTCGAAGCCTCGACTTCAGCGGGATCTTCTTCATCGAGGTCACGCAGCGCGACCAGCTCCGGGTGACGGAACATCGCGTTGTTGTCGAAATCGATTTTGGCGTCGAGCGCAATGACCTTTCCGTCGCCGGTTAGGATCAGCGGATTGATTTCGGCGAGCGAAGCATCGGTCTCATCGAAAGCCTTGTACAGCGCCTGCAGCATCACGCGCGCCTGCGGCACGGAAGCATCGGGCACACCGATCTTGCGCGCCACATTGTCAGCATCGGCGTCAGCCAGTCCCTTGACCGGATCAATGACGACCTTGTGAATTTTTTCGGGGGTGTGCTCGGCGACTTCCTCGATGTCCATGCCACCTTCGCTGGACGCCATCAGCACCGCACGCTGCGTGCCGCGGTCAATGACCAGACCGACATACAGTTCTTTTTTGATATCGGCGCCTTCCTCGATCAGCAGCCGGCGCACCTTCTGGCCTTCGGGGCCGGTCTGGTGGGTCTTCAGCTGCATGCCGAGAATGGAAGACGCATAGGTTTTGACGTCAGCAGCCGACTTCGCCACCTTGACGCCGCCGCCCTTGCCGCGACCGCCGGCATGAATCTGCGCCTTGACGACCCAGACGCTGCCGCCCAGTTTGGTTGCCGCAGCGACCGCTTCATCGACGGTAAAACACGGGATGCCGCGCGGCGTGGTTACGCCATATTTGCGCAGGAGTTCTTTTGCCTGATATTCGTGGATTTTCATATTCCGTTCCGCGTGGTTAGCGCTGTTGGATGGAAGGCGTCACCCGGCCCCGCAGGGACGCCAATCTATTACAGCGAACTCCGCAGCAGCCTTGACCGCAGTCAATAAACTCACGATTGGGTAAAACGCGAGTCCGCCGCAAGAAACGCATTGGACGGGTCTGGAATTTACGCCGCGCTGATGACGCTGCAACGACGGCGGCAGTTCCGGGGACAGGCTGGCTGAATTTGCTGCACCGCAAGTATATCAAACACCCGCCGCCTTACCCTCGCCGCGCCGCACGGACGCGGCTTATCACAGCAGGCCATCAGCACCGAGGCGGCCCGGAGTCCTCAAAAGCCCGGTCGAGGCAAAGACAACTTGCAGTTCGATTGACCGAAGCTAGCGCACGCTATCAATAGATCGCCTAAAATGTTGCGTCGCAATGTCAATCCGGCAAAAAAAAGCGCAACCCCGGAGGGTTGCGCTGAAGTTCCACCAAAGGAGGAGGTTTTGGAGGATATGTGCCGATACCTGTAGAAGGCACCCAACACGGTTCACATTTTGCCATGCAGCACCTCGCTGTCAAGCCATTTATGCTGCTCCGCAATATACATTTTGTCCATGCATAGTTGAGAAAATCTTAACTGACGCCTTAATCGACGTTGAAGCGTGACTTGCTTCACGTTCCATTCCACCAAATGGGTCTCTCCGCCGACACGCAGCAAAACCATGGTAAAGAATGGCGCTGCTTTAAAAGCACTGCGCAGGAATGACTACGGCGCGTCTTAATACCCTGGAGAAACAATGGCCCGCAAACAGCTGCTTTTCACCGGCGACATCAACCTGATGAATGTCACCGACCCCGCCCTGCCCTTTAACCGCGTCATCGATACGCTGCGCGGCGCCGACATGCTTTTCGGCAACGTCGAGTGTTGTTTCTATCAACCGCCGACCTCCGTTTCGGTCAGCGACGAAGGTTTTTTTGCGACACCGGAAGCCGGACGCGCGCTAAAGCAAGCCGGTTTCCGCGCGATCGGCAACGCCAACAACGTCAACTACGGCGCGGAAGCCATCCGCTCCTCGCTGAGCGAACTCGAAAAACTCGGCATTCCGTACACCGGTGCCGGCCGCAATCGCGCACAGGCCCGCGCACCGGTGATCATTGAACATGAAGGTGTCCGTTACGGTTTCCTGCAGCGCACCTCGGTGTACTGGCCGACCAATCACGAAGCCACTGAACACAGCCCCGGCGTCGCTGCATTACGCGGTCACACCGCCTATCAGTTGCCGATCTACAAAACGCGACAGGAAATGCCGCCGGCCAACCGTCCGGGCGTGCCGCCGATCATCGTCACCTGGGCCGATCCGAAATACCTGGCCGAATACGTCGCGGAAATCGCCGAACTGCGCAAAAAGGTCGATGTGCTCGTGGCCTCACAGCATTGGGGCCTGCATGAAGAAGTGCTGGAATACATGACCGAAATCGCACATGCGGTGATTGATGCCGGCGCCGATATCGTCATCGGACACGGCCCCCACTACTCGCTGCCGGTCGAGTTCTACAAGGGCAAGCCGGTGTTCTACGGTCTCGGCAGTTTTTCGTTCCACACGGGGCATGGCGGCCGTCAGCACGGCAACTGGCTGGGCATGCTGGCGCGGGTGGTCATGGACGGTCAGAAGGTCACGGAAGCGTCTTTTGAATTCGTCCGTCACAACGACAAAAACGAAACCGTGATCTGCGACATCAGCAAGGAGCAGGAAGGTCTGGAAGCGCTGCGCAAACGCAGCAAGGCCTTCAAGACCCGCCTGGAGGTTTCGGGCAACGCGGTGGTATTCCGCGCCGGAGACTGAAGCCGGTCAAATCCCGCCGGGCTCGTCCTTGGGATGACGCAGGTTACGCGCCGGATACACCTTGGCCGGATGTTTTTTGAGTTCTTCTTCAATGACATCCACGCCGAGGCCCGGCGCCGTCGGCAGTTCGATATAACCGTTTTTCGGCTTGAGTTGATTCGGCGAAATCTTGTCGCAGAAATCGACGAAGGGCAGGAAATACTCGGTAATGATGAAATTGGGCATCGTCGCCGAGGCATGCACCGTCGACGCCAGCCCCACCAGCGTCGAGTTGTAGTTATGCGGTGACACGGCGACCAGGAACGGTTCCGCCATCGCAGCGATTTCCTTCAACTCGAGAATGCCGCCGACGCAGGCCACGTCCGGATTGAGAATGTCAGCAGAACGCTTCTCCAGCAGCGGACGGAAACCGGTCTTGGTGTAAGTCGCCTCACCGATCACCACCGGAATGCCGATCTCGCGGCGGATCTGCGCCAGCTCATCCGGAAACTCGGCCTGGCAGGACTCTTCCATCCAGTAAAGATTGAATTCGGCAAGCTGCTTGTCGAGGCGGATCGCATGCATCGGCGCCAGCCGGCGATGCTGCTCAAGCAGCAGGTCGACATCGGGGCCGACGGCATCACGGATCGCCTTGACGATGCGGATCGCACGTTTTTCATGTTCCTTCGGAATATAGCTGCGCCAGGGTGAAGGCAGCGGGTCGAATTTCATCGCGGAGAATCCGAGCTTGACGACTTTTTCCGCAGCGCGCGCATAGTCATCCGGCTCCTTCATGCCATAGCTCCAGCCATTGGCGTAGACGCGGACTTTTTCGCGGTATTTGCCGCCCAGCAGGTTGTAGACCGGCTGTTGCGTCGCCTTGCCGACGATGTCCCACATTGCCTGTTCGATGCCGCTGATCGCGCAGAACAGCTCGACCGAACCGCGGCGCGCCGCGTAATCGTCGAAGGCAAACTGGGTGAAATGTTTGATATCGAAGGGACTGCGGCCGACCATGTACGGACCCAGCGCATTCAGCTGCGCCATCACCGCGGTGTCGCGGTCGTACTGCGAATAAGCCTCGCCCCAGCCGTGGATACCGGCGTCGGTTTCGACTTTGACGAAGATCAGATTCTTGCGCCAGCCGGGATGAACGGCATAACTTTTGACGGCGGTGATTTTCATGTTTGTTGCCCTTTAATACGTAGTGTGCGACGGAAAGGTTTCGAATCTAGGCGGCGCGTATGCACCGTGTCAAGAAAGCACGGCGATGGTCCATCATGCGAGAGCGCACGATGGAAAATTCACATCGTGCGCGGATGCAGATTCAGCAACTGGCCGATACGTTCCGAGCTTTTGAGTCCGCTGCCGGTCAATACCACGACGGTGGTTTCATCTGCGCGAATCACACCGGAAACCAGCCACTGCGACAGTCCGGCAGCCGCAGCCGCGCAGGTCGGTTCAACATACAGACCCATGCGCGCCAGTTCGCCCAATGCGCTGACGATTTCGTCTTCACTCACCGCAGCGATGGCACCGCCGGAGCGACGCACCGCACGCACCACTTCGCGCAACCTCGTCGGCTGCGACGACGCAATGCCCTCAGCGACCGTCGGCGTCACCGTCACCGGCACCGGCGCCTCACCGCCCGACTGCCATGTCGCATGACAGGGCGCGCAGTTGGCCGCCTGCACGCCGAATATTTTCGGCATGCGGGTGATTTCACCGTTGCGCAGCAGTTCATCAAAGCCGCGGTCAAGACCCAGCACATTACTGCCGTAACCCAGCGGCGTGATCACGTTGTCCGGCGCGCGAAAGCCCAGCGACTCCCACAACTCATAGGCCAGCGTCTTGGTGCCCTCGACAAAAAACGGCTGCCAGTTATGGCTGGCGTAGAAAATTTCGCTGCTCATGCGTAATGCCGCATCGGCAACGTCCTGACGTGAACCGCGGACCGTCACCACGTCGGCGCCGCAGGCCGCGATCTGCGCAATCTTCGGATACGAAGCGGTTTCAGGCACCAGAATGCGGCAACGCATGCCGGCAGCCGCGGCATAGGCCGACAGCGAAGCTCCGGCATTGCCCGAAGAATCCTCCAGCACGTGATCGATACCGCGGCTTTTCAGGTAACTCACCATCACCGTCATGCCGCGATCCTTGAACGAACCGGTCGGCATCATGAATTCCAGCTTGAACTGCACCGGAGTTCCCTGCCATTTGCGGCTCAGCAGCGGCGTGCCGCCCTCACCCAGGGACACCGCGTGACGGCGATCCACCGCCAGCGCCCGCGCATACCGCCACACCGAACGGTCCCCGGTGTCGATTTCGCTGCGTTTCAGACCCGTAGCCGGCGCCAGATTGAGGTAAGCACCGCTGTCACCGCACCAGCGCGCGGTGTCGTCGGGATCCAGGGCGCCGCTGACAGAATCTACATAGCTCATTGATTTTATTAAATTAATTATTTGGCCCGGGGTAAGCAGGTGCTCACCCCACAAAAAAAGAAGGCAGGCGCATGGCGCCTGCCTTCTTCATTGTAGCGCGCCGCCGGAAGCGGCGGCCGCAACCGTATTACTTGACCGGTGCGTCTTCAGTCTTCGGTGCTTTTTTGGATTTCTTCGACTTGTCCGACTTGGATTTCTTCGGCTTGTCGGCTTTGGCTTTCTTCGGCTTGTCGGCCTTGGCGGCGGGTGCCGGAGCAGCCGGGGTCGCCGGAGCAGCTTTCACTGCATCAGCCTTGGCCGGAGCCGCAGGTGCCGGAGCAGCGGCGGGAGCTGCCGGGGCAGGCGCCGGAGCGGTCTGGGCGGCAACGTTAAAAGTGACGGCAGCAATGCCGGCAGCCAGCAGGGTTTTCAGCAGTTTGTTCATGTTATCTCCAATACTGTTTAAGGCTCGCGCCGAGGCGCGATTCGCCCCGAACTTTCGGGCCGTATGTCATTAACGCCGCCGCGGCCTTGCGGTTGACGGCGATGGAACGGTGCGGTGTTAACATTTCGCTCCCGCCGCTTGGCGGAACAGCGGAGGACAAGTCATGGAACTGGGCATCAAAGGCAAACGCGCGCTGATTACCGGCGGCTCCCGCGGCATCGGACTGGGCGTCGCACAAATGCTGGCCAAGGAAGGCTGCCACCTGCATCTGGCCGCACGCAGCGAGGCCGATCTGGCTGCTGCAAAGGCAAAAATCACCGCCAGCCACAACATCGAGGTGCATTGCCATGCCGTCGACCTCTCGGACGGCGCCAACGCGATCAAACTCGGCCGCGACTGCGCCGATGTCGACTTCCTGATCAACAATGCCGGCGCGATCCCGCAGGGCGGCATCGATGCGCTGGACGACAACACCTGGAAACGCTCCTGGGACCTCAAAGTATTCGGCTTCATCGACATCACGCGCGAGATCTACGCGCAGATGCGCAAACGCAAAAGCGGCGTCATCGTCAACGTCATCGGTGCTGCGGGTGAACGCCCGGTGGCCAGCTATATCGCCGGCAGCATGGGCAATGCCGCGCTGATGGCGATGACCCGCGCCTTGGGTGCAGAGAGTCCCGAATTCGGCGTGCGGGTGGTCGGCGTGAACCCCGGCGGCACTGCGACGGACCGCGCGGTCAAACGGCTGCGCGAGCGCGCAGAAAAGGAATTCGGCAATCCCGATCGCTGGCAGGAATTTGTCAGCAAGTCCCCTTTCGGCCGCATGGCGACGATCGAGGAACTGGGCGCGATGGTGACTTTCCTGTGCTCACCGCTGTCCGGCTACACCACGGGCACCATCATCACGGTCGACGGCGGCGCCAGCAGCCGGCGCGCCTGAAAAAAACAAGGGCAGCCCTGAAGACTGCCCTTGCCCGCGCCAAACAAACTTATTTTTTCTGCTCGGCCGGGGCGCGCGGTAACGCATCCACCGCGCGCAGCGCCTCGTCATAGCGCTGTTGCGCCGCCTGCAACCGGCTGCGCGCCGCGACCAGCGCTTTTTCGGCCTTGTCGAGTTCGCCCTTGCGATACGCCGCTTCCTTCTGCGCCACGGCGTTGGCATCGCGCGCGTTCAGCACATCCTGCTCGGCCAGCTTGGCGTCATAACGCGCCTGATCCAGTTCGCGGTGCGTGACCGTGGCGCGGTACTGGCCCTGCTGCAGCGCGCTGCCGCGCTCTTCAACCGGTGCCTGCGCCTGCGCAAGGCCGCTGACGAGCAGCACCAGCAAGCAAAGCCCGCGCAAGGTCATGGAATGGCTGGCAGTCACGGCGGCAGGTTCGCTTAAGGCAGCAACACCGTGGAGCCGGTGGTTTTGCGCGACTCCAGATCGCGGTGCGCCTGCGCCGCTTCGCGCAGCGGATAACGCTGGTTGACAGCGATTTTCACTGCGCCCTTTTTGACAACCGCGAACAGTTCGCGCGCAGCAGCGAGCAGGTCTTCGCGCGACGAGGTGTAGTTCACCAGCGTCGGGCGCGTCAGGAACAGCGAGCCCTTCTGCGCGAGGATGCCGATGTTGACCGGCGGCACAGCGCCGGAAGCGTTACCGAAACTGGCCATGATGCCGCGCGGCTGCAGGCAGTCCAGCGAATCCATGAAAGTGTCCTTGCCGACGCCGTCATACACCACCGGGACACCCTTGCCTTTGGTGATGGCCTTGACGCGTTCGGAAAGTTTTTCGCGCGACATCACCACCACGTGTTTGCAACCGACCTTTTTGGCGAGCGCCACTTTCTCGTCACTGCCGACCGTACCGATCACCGTAGCGCCGAGATGTTTCGCCCACTGGCAGAGAATCTGTCCGACGCCGCCGGCAGCAGCGTGCACAACGATGGTGTCGCCTTTTTTAACGCGGTAGGTGCGGCGGCACAGATACCACGCCGTCATGCCTTTCAGCATCATCGCCGCCGCCGTTTCATCCTTGATGCCTGCGGGAATTTTCACCAGCCGTGCTACCGGACGGATCAACACTTCGGCGTAGGCGCCGATGGGCTGGGCATAAGCGACACGGTCACCAACCTTGAATTCCTTGACCTTCGGGCCGACTGCTTCGACCACACCGGCACCCTCGGAGCCGAGCACCATCGGCAGCGGCATCGGATACAGACCGGAACGATGATAGGTGTCGATGAAATTCAGGCCGATCGCGGTATTGCGGACGCGGACTTCACCGGGTCCGGGTTCGCCGACGGTGACTTCTTCCCAGCGCATCTGCTCGGGACCGCCGTTCTGATGAATACGGATGACATGCGGCATGTTTGCTAGCTCCTCCAAACGCAGGGGGATACCCCCCGGACAGGTTTATTCAGCCTTGATACCGGCGTCGCTCACGACTTTCGACCACTTGGTGGTTTCAGCCTTGATGAATTTGCCATAGGTTGCGGCGTTCATGTAAGCGACTTCGGCGCCCTGCGATTCGAATTTTTTCTGCATCTCGGGCACTTCGACCACTTTTTTCACCGCGGCTTCCAGCGTGCGCACGATGGCCGGGCTGACACCCGCAGGCGCGAGAATGCCCCACCAGTTGTTGGCCTCATAGCCGGGCACGGTCTCGGCCACGGTCGGCGTGTTGGGGAAGGCGCTGTTGCGCTTGGCACTGCCCACGGCCAGCAGGCGCAGGCGGTTGCCCTGCACATGGGGCACCAGTTGCAGCAGCGAACCCATGGTGATCAGCGTGTTGCCGGCGATCACATCAACCATCGCCGGGCCGCCGCCCTTGAACGGCACGTGGATCAGGCTGATGCCGGCCTGCAGCCGGAACAGTTCCGTGCTCAGGTGCTGGAAGCTGCCGATACCGGCGGTGGCATAAGTCAGCGAGCCCGGCTTGGCCTTGGCCATGTCGATCAGTTCCCTGGTCGTCTTGGCCGGCATTTTCGGGCTCACCGTCAGTGCGCTGGGGCCGGTGCCGATCAGTGCAATCGGAGCAAACGATTTTTCCGGATCAAAACGCACCTGCGCCTTGTAGATCGACGGGTTATAGGCAAACGCCACCGAAGCAATCAGCAGCGTGTGGCCGTCGGGCAACGAGTTGGCGGCGATTTCAGTGCCGATGATGCCGCCGGCGCCGCCGCGGTTGTCGATCACCACCTGCTGGCCAAGGATAGGGCTCAGGTCATTGGCGACCAGACGACCGACGATGTCGTTGCTGCCGCCCGGTGGGAAGGGCACGATGACCCGCACCGGTTTGGTCGGCTTCCAGGCCGCACCCTGCTGCGCCGCTGCCACCAGCGGGAAAGCCAGGGTCGCTGCAACGATGCCCGCCGCAACCGGCTTCAGAAATTTGATGGTCATGACAATCTCCTGTGATTAATCAATAAAAACAAATACTTGTATTAGCCGCCCGAAGACTGCAAAGCGCGGCGCAATTCGCCGGTCACCCGCGAAGCCTCGGCCAGAATGAACGCAATCTCGCTGTTGGTGGTGATGAAGCGCGCCCCGCTGCGGATGTATTCCATCTGCCGCTGGAGGTTGCGGTCACCGCCGACACCGGCAATTTTCCCATGCCGCACCGCCGTGGTGATGACCTTGTCGATTGCCGCCGCACCCTCCGGATCGCCGAACTGCCCCGGCTTGCCGAGCGCGGTCAGCAGATCATTGGCGCCGACATGGATCACATCAATGCCTTCGACCGCAGCAATGGCGTCGATGTTCTCGACACCTTCACGCGTTTCGATCATGCACACCACCAGCGTGTTTTCCTGCAGCGCCGGCACGGCATCGGCAGTCGACATCGGCCGGTAATCAAACAGCGCGTAACCGCCGGACACCGAACGCCGGCCGACCGGCGGAAATTTGGCGCGGTTGACGGCGCGCTTTGCTTCTTCAGCGGTGCTGATGTCGGGGAACACGATGCCGGTCACGCCGTTGTCGAGCAGCAGCGAAGTGTCGGGATCATCGCAGCTGCGCACCCGCACCAGCGGTGCAATGCCGCAACCGAGCGCGGCCTGCGCGATATGACCGATGGTTTCCAGATTGAACAACGAGTGCTGGATGTCGATGAAAATGAAATCGTGGCCGCTGGTTTTTGCGATGCGTGCAATGTCGCCGGAACGTGCCAGACGCACGTTCATGCCCAGCGCCACCTTGCCGGCCCGCATCATCGTTTTCACGGGATTTTCTGCTGCAGCGGGTATTGCCATCGTTCATTCCTCCAACCCGCGTCGCCGGCGGATCATCGTGCGCGGTGCGGATGCCGTTCGTTTGCGTACGAAGGACACTGGTTCACTGACACTGGTGGGTCGTGTTGGACTCGAACCAACGACCAAGGGATTATGAGTCCCCTGCTCTAACCGACTGAGCTAACGACCCTGAAGCAGAAAAAGCCGGCCTTCGTTCAAGCAAAAGGCCGGACAGATACAAAAACGGGCGGATCAGACTGAAACAACACGCCCGCTATTTTAGCATTCCGTCCCGGTGCGGACCCGGGAATCCGGGCGGAGACCGGAGGGAAATCAGCGGTGCGGCGCAGAGCGATTGCTGCGCGGGAAGCGTATTGACCAGGGCTGGGTAGAGACCGCCCGGAAACAACATCCGGGCGGTCT
>CBHTVL010000032.1:0-10413 GCA_966096475.1 uncultured Burkholderiales bacterium | reverse complement strand
TACGGATATTCCGGAAACAACCTGCAGTGCTGTCAGGCTGCGAAGTGGATTGCAGAAGTTTGGGCTAATATCAATTCAGTCGCAGCGCGGCGCAGACCGCGCGCACCGAGGGGCTTAACGCCGATCTCAAGGAGGAGTGCATGAGCAACATTACCGTGACGCTGACGATCAACGGTCAGCGCAAGACAATTACCGCCGAGCCGGATACCCCGCTGCTGTGGGTGCTGCGCGAGCAACTCAAACTCACCGGCACCAAGTTCGGCTGCGGCGTCGGCCAGTGCGGCGCCTGCACCGTGCACCTCAACGGTGAACCGACGCAATCCTGCCTGCATGCCATCAAGGATGTCGACGGCAAGCAGGTGACGACCATCGAAGGTCTGTCGCCGGACGGCAATCACCCCTTGCAGAAAGCCTGGCGCGCCGAGCAGGTGCCGCAGTGCGGCTACTGCCAGTCCGGACAGATCATGCGGGCTGCCGGCCTGCTCAAGCAGAATTCCCGGCCCTCGCGCGAGGACATTGTTGAATACATGAGTCCCAACATCTGCCGCTGCGGCACCTATGTGCGAATCGCGCGGGCGATTGAACGCGCGGCCAAAGGGGAGGTGTGAGATGAGTGCACAAAACCCCAAGATCAAGAATCCGTCACGCCGCCGCTTCATGACCGGTGCTGCCGGTCTGACTTTCGGTGTCGCCGTGGCGTCGCCGGGGCTGCAGGAACTGGCGATCGGTGCGGCAGAGGCTGCAACCGGCAGCACAAAAATCAACAACTGGGTGACGGTGTTCACCGACGGCACGGTGGTGATCCAGTCGCCGGCGGCTGAAATGGGGCAGGGGTCGCTGACTTCATTGCCGCTGATCGTTGCCGAGGAAATGGATGCCGACTGGTCGAAGGTGCGCATTGTCGCAGCACCGCCGAACAACCAGATCTACGGCAATCCTGCCTTCCGTTACCTGCAGTACACCGCGGGCAGCGCGACCGTCACCGGTTATTTCACCAACCTGCGCCAGTTCGGTGCCCAGGTCCGTTACGTGCTGCTCGACAACGCCGCTCAGCGCTGGGGCGTGCCGCTGACTGAAGTCGTCAGCGGGCCCGGTTTTGCCGAGCATACGAAGTCAGGGCGCCGTCTGTCGTATGGCGAGATTGCAGCGTTTGCCAAGGTACCCGCGCAGGCGCCGGACGTTCAGCTGGATCCGCTCGACAAGGCGCATTTCCGTCTGATCGGCAAGGATGTGCCGCGGGTGGATGTATCGAGCAAGACCAACGGATCGGCGCAGTACAGCATCGACGTGCAGGTGCCGGGCATGGTTTACGGCGCGATCCTGCGCGAACCGGTGGATCTTGCCGCGCCGGTGCAGATTGATGACCGCGAAGCGCGCGCCGTGGCCGGCGTGTTGCAGATCGTGCCGCTGAAATACGGCGTCGGTGTGATCGCTGACAACCCCTGGGCGGCGTTCAAGGCCAAGCAGGCATTGAAAGTTAGCTGGTCCAGGGAAGCGCGCGGCTGGAAACATTCCAGCGGCAGCGGTTTTGAGGCCTTCGCCCGCATCGCGCGCGATGAAAGCAAAAAAGGCGTTGCCTGGGAAAACGTCGGACAGGCGGTCTCCGAACTGGGCAAGTCACAGACGGTGATTGAAGGTGAATATCGCGCCGACTACGCCTACCACGCGCAGATGGAGCCGCTGAATTCGGTGGCCTCGGTGAGCAAGGACGGTTGCGAGATCTGGTGCGGCACGCAAAGCCAGACCATTGCCGTCGATGCCGTGGCTGCTGCGCTCGGCCTGCCGGCGGACAAGATCAAGTTCAACGGCATGCTGCTCGGCGGCGGTTTCGGCCGTCGCGGCAACCGCGATCTTGAATTCATGGTCGATTCGGCGCTGCTGTCCAAGGCTGTGGGCAAGCCGGTGAAAGTGCTGTGGACACGCGAGGACGACATCAAGAACGGCCGCTTCCGTCCGCAGTATGTGAACCGCATCCGCGCGGCGGTTGATGGCAAGGGCAAGATCGTTGCCTGGCATCACCGCGTGGTCAGCGACGAAGCGCTGGCCTATATGGATCCGGTGCGCTTCAAGGCTTCACAGGGTCGTGACAACATCGCGATGCGCGGCACTGAACTGCCGACCTATGACATCCCGCACCGGCTGGCCGAAGGTCTGCAGCAGCCCACGGGCATCCGCACCGCGCCGCTGCGCGCCATCGGCGTCGGCCAGAACAGTTTTGCCAACGAAGTGTTCATCGATGAAGTCGCCGCGAAGCTCGGTGTCGATCCCGTCGAGTTCCGCATCCGTCAGCTCGCAGGCACGCCGCTCGCGCAACGCGGCCGCCGGGTAATCGAGGAGGTGGCGCGCATGGCTGACTGGGAACGCAAGCGTGAAGGTCGCGGCCTCGGTGTGGCCTATCTTGATTACAGCGGCACCCAGCTGGCCGGCATTGCCGAAATCTCGCTGAACAAGGATGGCCGCATCCGCGTGCATGATTTCTGGTGCGTCATTGATGCCGGTGTTGCGATCCAGCCCGACAACATTGTTGCCCAGACCGAGAGTTCGATTGTTTACGGCATCGGTTTGGCGCTGACCGAGCATATCGATGTCAGCGGCGGTCTCGTGCAGCAGTCGAATTTCTTTGACTACCATGTGCCGCGGATGCGCGACATTCCGAACATCCACATCAAGCTGGTGCAGACGCCCAACCATCCGACGGGCGCCGGCCAGATGGCAACGCCGCTGGTACCGTCGGCGATCGCCAATGCTTTCCACCAGTTGACCGGTGTGCGGTTGCGCCAGCAGCCGCTGTTGCCGGGACGGGTGCAGCAGGCGTTGAACGAAGCGGGCGTGAAGTTTGCCTGAGTAGCGTTTGCAGAAATAAAAAACGGGGCCCGCAGGCCCCGTTTTTTATTGAGTGGTGTATCGCTTATTTGGTCAGACCCATGCGTTTGGCCACTTCGGTATAGGCGCGGATGCGGTCTTTCATGAAGGGCTCCATCTTGTCGACGCCGACATTGACCAGTTCGAATCCGCTTTTGGCGGCGAGTTCCTTCATCTCCGGATCATTGTTGAGCGCGGCCCACAAATCGGACATGCGCTTGCGTGCCTCCGGCGTGGTTGACTTCGGCATGCCGATGCCGCGATAGGCGCCGTCAATCCAGTCAAAGCCCAGTTCCTTGAAGGTCGGCACATCGGGCAGCAGCGGGTGGCGTTTGTCCATCGCCACCGCGAGCGCGCGCACCTTGCCTTTGTTGTTGATGGCAAAAGCCGAGTAAGACATCGCGCCGGTGACATGCGAACCGAGCACGGCGGTGGTCATGTCGCCGGTACCCTTGAACGGTACGTAGGTGGTTTGCACGCCGGCGACCAGATTGAGTTTTTCATGCGCGGCGTGGTTGGCCGAGTTGGTGCCCGAACCGGCGAGTGTCAGCTTGCCGGGTTGCGCTTTCGCGGCCTTGACCAGGTCCTGAAAGGATTTGATCGGGCTGTCAGCGGGTACGACCAGTGCGTCCGGCGTGTAATGGAACCAGTAGACCGGCAGGATGTCGTCGGTCTTGTACTGGACCTGGCCTTCAAAGGGCTGCAGCACGATATGCGGCAGGTTGACGCCGATGACATTGAAACCGTCGGCGGGCATGCTGTTGATCTGTGCCCACATCAGGCCGCCGCCGGCGCCGGGTTTGTACTGCACGATGGGTTCGATGGCGGGGCAGCGTTTTTTCAGCACCAGCTGCTGGTGGCGCGCCGCGATGTCGGATTCGCCGCCGGCGGGGAAGGCCTGCCAGTAGTTGACGTTTTTTTCGGGGCAGGCCTGTGCGGCTGCGCTGCCTGAATACAGCAGGGACGTCGCCAGGATCGCCGAGGCGATGGTTGCGATTTTCATTGTTTCTCCTCCGGTAGGAACTGCGAAAGGCGGAGTGGTCTCCGCGCATGGGGGCACGATAGCAGTGACAGGGGACGGGCGCAACGTGCGGGCGCAGGGGTTAAAATCGGGTCATGGCCCAACAACAAAAACGTGCGGCGTCGCGGCCGCTGCGCTGCGATATCGCGCTGCTGGTCGATGCCGAAGCGGTGGACCGCCGCAAAAGCGGCCTTTATATTCCGGACCGCAGCAGCGTCGAAGCCTATCTGCTGACGGAGCTTCGCAGCCAGGGCCTGCAGGTCACGGCGCTGCCTTTTGTCGCCGGCGTTGAAGCCACCATCGCCGAGCTGCGGACGCTGAAACCGCGGCTGGTGTTCAATCTGACCGAATGCGTCGACGGTGACCGCAGCCTGGATGCGTCAATTGCCGGACTGCTGGATCTGCTGGGGATTCCTTATACCGGCAGCGGCCCCGGCGGTCTGCGTCTGGCGCGCGACAAGGCGCTGTCCAAACACATTGTTGCCGACCTCGGTGTCGCGGTGCCGCGTTACTTCGTGATTCCGCCGAAAGGTCCGATCCGCAACCCGCGCGTACCTTACCCGCTGATTATCAAGCCGCAGTTCGGTGACGGCTCCGACGAGGTGCGTGTCAATTCGCTGGTGAAAAACGAACGCGAACTGCTGCAGCGCGTACGCATGCTGCGCAAACGCGTGCATGCGCCGCTGATCTGCGAGGAATTCATCGAAGGCCGCGATCTCTATGTCGCACTGCTCGGCAACAAACCCGATGTGATGCCGGCGGTGGAGCTGGTGATCGGCCGCCGCGGTCCCGGTGCGCCGACTTTTGCGTCGTTCAAGCTGAAGAATGACGGCGCCTACCGCAGCCGCTGGCGCATCCGCTGGCGCGTCGCCAAAATTGCCGGCAATCTGCGGCGCGATGTCGAGACCGCCAGTCGCGCGATTTTTCATGCGCTGGAGCAGCGCGATTACGGGCGCATTGATTACCGGCTGACACCGGACGGACGGCTGGTGTTTCTTGAGGCCAATGCCAATCCGGATCTGCATCCGCATGCGATGGGCAACAACCAGTGTTTTGCCGGTGTCGCCTGGGGGGATGCGCTGAAGCGCATCGTCAATGAGGCGCTGGGCCGCGCGCGATCAAAAAAAAACAATAAAAACAAATAGTTATATATTAATCGCAGGGCGCAGCAGCGGGGCGGTCAGCGTCGACAGGCCGAGCCGTTGCCGGCCATCATCGTCAAAATTCTGCGGCGCCAGCCACTGTTCATGTGCCGCGCGCAGCGCCGGCCATTCGCGATCGGTGATCGAGAACCAGTCGGTGTCGCGATTGCGTCCCTTGTAGGTGATCGCCTGGATGAAACGGCCTTCGTAGGAAAATCCCAACCGTCGTGCCGCGGCGCGTGACGGCGCATTCAGCGAGTCGCATTTCCATTCATAACGCCGGTAGCCGAGCGCGAAAGCATTTTTCATCATCAGATGCATCGCTTCGGTCGCGGCACGGGTCTGCTGCAGCAGCGGTGAAAAATTGAGATGGCCGACTTCGATCACGCCGTTGGCCGGGTCGATGCGCATATAGGCGGCGACGCCGACGGCCTTGCCGCTGTTGCTGTCGATGATTGCGTGGAACAGCGGATCGTGACCCAGGCAGCTTGTGGAGATCCATTGCCGGTAGCTGTCGAAACTGTCAAAAGGTCCGGCGGAGAGATAGGTGAATGCGCGTCCGCTCGGATCGAGCCGGTTTGCAGCGTGCAGTTCGGCCGGATGACGCTGTGCATCCAGCGGTTCGACGCGGCAATAACGCCCGGTCAATGTTGCGCGCGGCGGCTGCGGCGGTGATTTCCAGTCCGGCAGCGGGAAGCCGACCGGCTGTCCCAGTGCATTGAAGTGTTGCGTCACGATGCGGCGGCGCGTTTGGCCTGCCACTGCTGCAGCCAGCCGGCGTTGCCGCCGAGTTCAACGATTTCCATCAGTGCGTCGGGGATCGGCGGGTATTCGCGGCGGATATCACGGGTGTGGTTGATGAAAAAGCCGTCACGGAAATTGACTTCGAGTTCATCGCCGGTTTCGCACATTTCGGTGGCGTTGACGCAGTCGGTCATCACGCGTACGCCGCAGCCGATCGCGGCGCGGTAGGCAAGGAAAGGCATTGATTCGCAGAGCAGGCCCAGTCCCAGCGCCTGCATCGCGATATAACCGTTCATTTTCGGGCCCATGCCGAAGTTTTTGCCGGTGACGATGATGTCGCCGGGTTTGCAGCGGGTGTGGAAGCCGGGGTCGGTTTCCTCGAACAGGTGGGGGATGATGTCCTTGGGGTCGAAATGCCGTCCGGTAATGATCCAGCTCGGCACTACGCCTCCGGCGTGCCAGACGTCATGGCCCAGTTTGTAGCAGCGGCCTTTCAGGACCCATTGGAATTCGCTCATGATTTTCTTATGTACCCGGTTTTTCAGATCGTCATTCCGGCGTAAGCCGGAATCCAGGAAAGACCAGTAAGGCTGATCAAATCAGATTCTTGTAAAGATCCAGCCACTGCGGATTTTCCTTTTCGATTAGCTCCAGCTTCCACTTTCTTTTCCATGTCTTTATCGCTTTTTCTCGAGTGATGGCTGGCGCCATCGTTTCGTGTATCTCGAACCAGACGAGGGTATGCACACCGTATCGCTGGGTAAAACCTTTGACGACATCATTTTTGTGTTCCCAGATGCGTTTGACAATATCCGAAGTTACGCCGGTGTACAAAGTGCCGTTTCGTTTGCTGGCCAGTATGTATACACAAGGTTGCTTCACAGCCTGGATTCCGGCTTTCGCCGGAATGACGTTGGTTTATGGGTGTCGGATCAAAGCTTTCTTGCATCAGTGATTTTGCCGGTGACCGCGGAGGCGGCGACCGTGGCCGGGCTGCCCAGATACAACTGCGCGTCTTTGGCACCGAAACGCCCGGCATTGTTATTGGTCGCCGTCGACATCGAAACTTCGCCGGAATGCACAGGGCCGATCACGGCGTCATTGCAGGGGCCGCAACCCGGCGGCAGCATCACCGCGCCGGCTTCGATGAAAATGCCGAGCAGGCCTTCGCTGGCGAGGCGGCGGTTGGTGGTTTCGGAACCCGGCGCGACAAACAACCGTACATTCGGCGCGAGCCGGCGGCCTTTGAGAATCGATGCCGCAGTGACCAGATCCTCCCACATGCCGGAGCCGCAGGAACCGATGAAGGCATGATCAATGACGGTGCCTTCGACTTCGGAGACATCCACCGCATTTTCGACGCTGCCCGGCAGCGACACCTGCGGTTCAAGCCTGGAGATGTCCAGCGTGACATCGGCGTCATAACGCGCATCCGCATCGGAATACACCGGCGTGAACGGCCGCTGACCGCGGGCCTTGGCATGGTCAATGATGGCTTGCGACGGTGGTGCGAACACGCCATAGGCGCGGATTTCGGTCGGTGTGGAACACAGCGCGGCACGCGAAGCGAGATCGAACTGGTCGAGGTCACCGGCGTATTCGAGCACGCGGTAATCGAGGTCGGCAGACAGTTTTTCCTGCTTGAGCATGGCTGCAAAATGAAAGCCGACATCGCGTGCATGCACGCCGCGCTGCAACTGGCCCTTGAGGGTGAGGCGTACGGTTTTCGGCACCATCACCCAATTGGTGCCGGTGGCGAGCACACGTGAAATCTCGGTACCCATGCGGAAACCGAAGGCGCCGATGGCGCCGGCGTTAGTGGCATGGCGGTCGTTGTCGAAATAAAACATGCCCGGCAACAGCAGTCCGGACTCCATCGGGAATATATGACCGTGGCCGCCGCGGCCGACGTCAAAGAAATTCTTCACACCCCATTGCGCTGCGGCCTTGCGGTTGAAGGCGCCGCGTTCGGCGGCGCGTGCACTGCCGTAGATCACGTCGTGGTCGGTGACCATCATTACCTTGTCCGGCGTGGCGAGGCGGGTAATGCCCAATCCGTCGAGTTCGCGTTTTGCCGCCATCACCACCCCATCGTGGATCATGATGAAGTCGGGATCCGGGGAGACGACGTCCCCGGGCTTTACGGTGCTGCGGCCGCTTTTGGCGGCCAGCACTTTTTCTACTGCGGTCATGCCCATTCAGTTAGCCATTTGCAAAAAGTGTCGAGCGTAATTTCGTGTCGTGTCACGGTCAATTATCGACGGTTACAGGAATTCCCGCGGGTCGGTGATGCGGCCGGTGGCTGCGGAGGCGGCAACCGTCGCCGGACTGCCGAGATACAGCTGCGCATCCTTGGCGCCAAAACGGCCCGCACCGTTGGCGACCGCGGTGGAGATTGAAACCTCTCCCGAATCGATCAGTCCGGTGCGGCCGCTGGCGCAGGGCCCGCAGCCGGCCGGGATCACCATGGCGCCGGCGTCATGGAAGATATCGAGCAGGCCCTCGCGGGTCATGCGTCGTGTCGAGTCCTCGGTTCCCGGTACCACGATCATGCGCACGCCGGGCGCGAGCTTGCGACCCTTGAGGATGGAGGCCGCAATTTCGAGATCTTCGTACATGCCTGACGCGCAGGAACCGATATAGGTATGGCTCACCGGCGTGCCGGCGACACTGGCGAGGTCGGCCGCCTTGTGCGGGCCGCCGGGCAGTGCGACCTGCGGCGGCAATGTGCTGACATCCAGTTCCACTTTGGCTTCGTAATGCGCGTCGGCATCGGCATACACCGGCGTGAACGGCCGTTGAGCGCGTTCTTTGGCGTAGGCGATGATGGCTTCGGAGGGCGGGAAAAAAACACCGATGGCACGCATTTCGGTCGGGGTGCTGCACAGGGACATGCGCGCGGCGAGACTGAACTGGTCGAGCTCGCCGGCGAATTCGAGCACGCGGTAATCGATGTCGACATTCCAGGCGCCGTCCGCGCCCAGCTGTTTGCCGATGACAAATCCCAGATCGCGGGCAAACACGCCGGGCTGCAGTTTGCCCTTGATGGTGAGCTTTACCGACTTCGGCACCAGCGTCCAGTTGGTACCGGTGGCGAGTACGCGGTTGATTTCAGTGCCCATACGGATCGCCAGCGCGCCGATGCCGCCGGCATTGGTGCAATGGCGGTCATTGTCGAAATACAGCGTGCCCGGCAGCACCCAGCCACGCTCGGTCGGGAAAATGTGGCCGTGGCCGCCGCGTCCGGCGTCGAAAAAGTTTTTGACGCCCCAGCTTTCTGCGGCCTTGCGGTTGAAGGCGCCGCGGGCTGCCGCGCGGTCGTTGACGTAGACCACGTCATGGTCGGTGACCATCAGCACGCGGTCGGGATCGAACAGACGCGTGATGCCCAGTGCGTCGAGCTCCTCCTTGGCGCCGCGCACCACACCGTCATGGATCATCACAAAATCAGGCTGCGGGTAGACGATGTCGCCGGCCTTGACGGTGGCGCGTCCGCTGGTGCGGGCCAGTATCTTCTCTGCAGCGGTCATGCCCATCGGGAGATTCCGTATTGTGCGGGTCGCAGGTGATGGCCGTCAGTCACAGGCCGGCGAAGAGTATAGCGTGAACGTTTCCCGCAAACGGCATGCTATATTTTGTCGACACTTCAGTGAAGGAGTTCACATGGCGCAAGTCCGGTATGCGGCAGCATTGGTTCTGGCAGTCATCGCTGGCACTGTTGCCGAGGCGGAGGCGCAATGGAAACCGGACAAGCCGATCGAGATCGTTGCGCCGTCCGGTCCCGGCGGCACCACCGACCGTACTGCACGCGTGGTCGCGAAAATCCTCATTCAGCACAAGCTGGTGGATGTGCCGGTCAACGTGGTCAACAAACCCGGCGGCAGCGGCACCATCGGCCTCAATTACCTGAATCAGCATCCGGGCGATGGTCATTACATGATCGTGGCCACCACGGGTTCGATCAGCAATCATATTCTCGGCCTGATCCCGTACAACCATACCGCGTTCACGCCGCTGTCGATGCTGTTCGAGGAGTACCTCGGCGTCAACGTGCGCACCGAATCGGCGATCAAGAGCGGCAGGGATCTGGTGGAGATGCTAAAAAAGAATCCGGAGTCCGCCAGTTTCGGCATCTCGACCAGTCTTGGCGGCGCCAACCATACGACGCTGATCACCTGCCTGCGTGCCGGTGGCGTCGACATCAGGAAACTGAAGGCTGCCGTGTTCCCCGGCGGTTCTGCGACCACTACCGCCGTCCTCGGCGGCCATGTCGATGTCATCAACACCGGGCTGGGCAATATGGTCGCGCATCTGCGCACCGGCAAGCTGCGCACACTGGCGATTTCCTCGCCGAAACGGATGTGGGGTGATTTTGCTTCAATACCGACCTGGCGCGAGCAGGGTGTGCCTGCGGACTCTTCAAGCTGGCGCGGACTGATGGGGCCCAAGGGCATGACACCGCAGCAGATTGCCTATTGGGACAGGGTGATGGCGGTAATGGCTGCGACCGATGACTGGAAAAAGGAGCTGGAGGAAAACTTCTGGGTCAACGGCTATGTCAATGCGCAAGCGGCCAAAAAGCGTCTCGACGAAGAATACGCGGAGTACCAGACAGTGCTGACGGAAGTTGGCCTGGCCAAGGCT
>CBHTVL010000031.1:0-10417 GCA_966096475.1 uncultured Burkholderiales bacterium | reverse complement strand
TGGATCAGCACCGCGACCGGGCGTTGGGTATTGAAGGCGAGAGCGGTGCAGGCATGGACAGTCTCTTTGACGTCTTCAGCGCGGTCCACCGAATGCACGATGACGCCGGCGTTTTCCAGCGCCGCGGCCGTGCTGCCGCCCATCGCCACCTGCCAGGGATTGAATTCACCCCAGACGCCGCGCATGGTGACGATCATCAGCAGCGGCAGCCGGCATTCTTCATACAGTGACAGCATGTTGATGCAGTTGCCGACGCCGCTGGACTGCATCAGCAGCACGCCTTTGGCGCCGCCCATCCACGCGCCGGCGAGCATCGCGACACCTTCCTCCTCGGTGGTCAGCGATACCGCGTGCATGGCCTTGTCGGCATGGCAGCGGTTGATCAGCTTGGCGTGGCCGGCGTCAGGCACATAGGCGACCTGGGTGACACCCGCATCCTTGAGCACTTCGTAGATCTGGTCCGGCCACACCGTGGCGCGGGTTTGCTGGTCGGTCGTCATCGAGGTGTGTCCAATCAGCGCACGGTTTTGTTCAGCCAGCCGTTGATCATGGCGGCGATGTCGAGGTTGTTTTTCTCGATCATCACCATATGGCCGTTGCCCTTGATGCCGACGTCTTCAAGACGGACAAAGTCGGTTTTGACGCCGGCCTGTTTCAGATACTTGGCGGTGCAGTGGTCATAGATGGCGTGATAGGACGCTTCCGCAGAGAAGACCAGCACCGGCACGTTCTGCAGATTGGTCAGCTTGCGCGCAGGCTCGGCCTGCAGCATGCATTTCGCCAGCTGCGGGCCGTCGGCGGCTGCTTCTTCGGCTTTGGTCAATTGCGACGGGTCGGTGACGGCAGGCGTATAGACCATCGGTGTTTCGGTGACGCCCCAGTTTCTTGCGGCGGTGCTGCCGAACACGGCTTCGCGGAAAGGCGGGCCCGAGGGTTCTGCCGCAACAATGCCTTTCACCAGATTGGGACGTGCATCCGCCATCACCCAGCCGAAGGGGCCGGATTGGGAGTGGGTGAGGATGATTGCCGGACCGATCTTGTCGAGCAATGCGGCACCGGCATCACGCACCAGTTTTTCGCTGACGCTGTTGGGGCGCAGCAGCTGCACCTGGGAGGCGTAGAACTGGTCGAACACCGGATCGCCGCGCAATCCCTTGTTCGGGCCTTCACCGGGGAACTGGGTGTGCAGCTCCGCTTTGGGCCACAGCTTGAATTTTGCAGCGGCGGTGAATCGCTTCTCGATCACGTCCGCCGGGAAACGCGAAATCTCGCCGACAGTGCCGGCGTCGGCGGAGCGTCCGCGCGCGGGCTGGTCAACCACGTAAACGGCGTAACCCTGTTCGACAAAATAATCCGCCCAGCCTTTGCGGCCGTCCGGCGTGCCGGTGAAGTTGGTGCCGGTCTGCGCCGCGCCGTGAATCATCACGATCGGATAAGGCTTGGTGACTTTGGCGGGGATGCGGTATTCGGCATACATCTGTCCGGCCATGATCGTGCCGGCCTTGGTCTCGACATACTGGCCGCCGGCAAAGAGATAACCTTGTTTGACAGCATCCTGCGGTGCGGCGCAGCCGGCAATGGCGGCAATCATCAGTGAGCCGATGGCGATGCGGCGTGTCAGCATTTTTGTTCTCCTCCGGAAACGTCAATGGAAGGGGCAATTCTAAGGCATCCGCCGGTCCGGGACGGAAGCTGTACCGGCGAACCGCCGGTCAGGGTTCCGCCCGGTGCTCGCTTATAATATTGGCTGTAATTTCCTCACAGCCGGTAAAACTTCCCATGAGCATTGGAATTGATCAAAGTCTGCACGCCGAAATTCGCGAAGGTGTTCGCGCCGTGTGCAGCCAGTTCGACAGCGCCTACTGGCAGCAGGTCGATGATGTGCGCGGTTATCCCGAAGCCTTTGTCAAAGCGCTGACCGACGCCGGCTGGCTGTCGGCACTGATTCCCGAGGAATACGGCGGTTCGGGCCTGAGCCTGACCGAAGCCTCGATCATCATGGAAGAGATCAACCGCAGCGGCGGCAACTCCGGCGCCTGCCACGGTCAGATGTACAACATGGGCACGCTGCTGCGCCACGGCTCGGCTGAACAGAAAAAACAATACCTGCCCAAGATAGCCACCGGTGAACTGCGGCTGCAGTCGATGGGCGTGACCGAGCCGACTGCGGGAACGGACACCACCAAGATCAAAACCGTCGCCGTGAAAAAGGGCGACAAGTATGTGGTCAACGGCCAGAAGGTGTGGATCTCGCGTATCCAGCATTCCGAACTGATGATCCTGCTGGCGCGGACCACGCCGCTGGCGGAAGTCAAAAAGAAGTCCGAAGGCATGTCGATTTTTATCGTCGACCTGCGTGAAGCCATCGGCAAAGGTCTCGAGGTCAAGCCGATCCGCAATATGGTGAACCACGAAACCAACCAGCTGTTTATCGACAATCTGGAAATCCCCGCCGCCAACCTGATCGGCGAGGAGGGCAAGGGCTTCAAATACATCCTCGACGGCCTCAATGCCGAGCGCATCCTGATTGCCGCCGAGTGCATCGGCGACGGTTACTGGTTTGTCGAGCGTGCGACTAAATATGCCAAGGACCGCGTGGTGTTCGATCGGCCGATCGGCCAGAACCAGGGCGTGCAGTTCCCGATCGCCCGCAGCTACGTCAACGTCGAAGCCGCCAACCTGATGCGTTACAAGGCGGCAGCGCTGTTCGACGCCAAGCAGCCCTGCGGTGCTGAAGCCAATATGGCCAAGCTGCTGGCAGCCGACGCTTCATGGGAAGCAGCGAATGCCTGTCTGCAAACCCACGGCGGTTTCGGCTTTGCTGCGGAATACGATGTCGAACGCAAGTTCCGCGAGACGCGGCTGTATCAGGTGGCGCCGATCTCGACCAACCTGATCCTGTCTTACGTCGGCGAGCATATTCTCGGTATGCCGCGGTCGTTCTGATGGCCGGGTTGCCGCTGGCGGGGATTACCGTCGTTGCCCTTGAGCAAGCCGTCGCCGCGCCGTTCTGTTCCCGCCAGCTCGCCGATCTCGGCGCGCGGGTGATCAAGATCGAACGGCCCAAGGTCGGTGACTTTGCGCGGGATTATGATCAGACGGTGAAAGGCCAGTCGGCCTATTTCGTCTGGCTTAACCGTTCGAAGGAAAGCCTGACGCTGGACGTCAAACATCCTGAAGCCAAGAACATTCTTGCCAAACTCATTGAAGGTGCCGATGTGTTCATCCAGAACCTCGCGCCGGGTGCGGCGAAGCGGCTGGGGCTGGGTGCTGCAGAGTTGCGCGCCAAACATCCGAAGCTGATCGTCTGCGATGTGTCGGGTTACGGCACCACCGGACCGTATGCAAAAAAGAAGGCCTATGACCTGCTGGTGCAGGGCGAGGCGGGGGTGTTGTCACTGACCGGCACGCCGGAGTCACCGGCCAAGGTCGGTATTTCAATCACCGATATCGGCACCGGGCTGCAGGCCTATGCCGCGATCCTCGCCGCCTTGTACACGCGTGAGCGCACCGGCGAGGGCACGCATATCGACCTGACCATGTTCGAGACCATGGCGGAATGGATGGGGCATCCGCTGTATTACACCCATTACTCGGGCAAGGCACCGCGGCGCAGCGGTCCGGACCACGCGACCATCGTGCCCTACGGCCGTTTCAAAACCAAAGATGGCGATGTGCTGTTCGGCATCCAGAACGAACGCGAGTGGGCGAATTTCTGCGACAAGGTGCTGGGCCGTCCGGAACTGTCCAAGGACCCGCGTTACGACAACAACACCAAACGCACGGCCGCGCGGGGTGAGGTTGTGGCGCTGATCGAGAATACTTTCGCACCGTGGACCAGCGACGAGGTGGTGGCCAAGCTCGATGCCGCCGATATCGCCAATTCCCGTCTCAATACGCCCGACCAGCTCTGGGATCACCCGCAGTTGCAAGCGCGGAATCGCTGGCGGGAAGTCGAAACCCCGGCGGGCCCGATCCCGGCCTTGCTGCCGGCGGCGACCTTCGAGGGCTTTGAGGCGCGGATGGATCCGGTGCCGGCGGTGGGGGCGCAGACCGAATTGATTCTGGGCGAGCTGGGGTATTCGGCGGCGCAGATTGCGGAACTGAAGGCTGCCGGCGCGGTGTGATTGTTGGATCGGTTGCGGAAAACGCGCCTGATAGTGAAGGGCTGATTTTCTGAACGTCATTCCGGACGCGCAGCGATCCGGAATCCAGAGATTTTTGGCATTCACTGCACTGGATTCCGGCTTGCGCCGGAATGACGGGATACCGGCGGTGCCGGTGATATCAGTAAATATATGTTTTTATTAGTTATTTTTTCAATACACCGGCGCTCTGCCAGTCGTAAGCGCGCCGATCCATCAGCAGCTCCGGTTTCATTTCCTTCGGTGAATTCACGCCGATCAGCGCCATGTCGGTCATCAGTTCACTGCGCATCAGGTTGATGACATGCTGCGCGCCGTGTTCGCCGCCCGCGGCAATCGCATAGAGGAAGGGGCGGCCGACGAAGACGAAGTCGGCGCCGAGCGCCAGCGCTTTCAGCACATCGGTGCCGCGGCGCACACCGCTATCCATCATCACCGCCATATTGCCGGCATTGGCCTTGACCGCGGGCAGCACACGCAATGGGCTTACTGCACCGTCAAGCTGGCGGCCGCCATGGTTGGAGACCATCACACCGTCAACACCGGCGTCGCGCGCGCGTGCGGCATCCTGCGGATCAAGAATGCCCTTGAGCACGAGTTTGCCTTTCCACAGCTTGCGCATTAACTCCACGTGTTGCCAGGACAGCCGGTCGCGGCGTCCGGCCTGACGGTTCAGCGCCGAAATCATCGGCACGCGCGGGCCCATGTTCTCGAAATGCGGCATACCGTGTTTCAACGTATGGCAAAGCATGTTCATAGCCCAGCGCGGGCGGATGCCCATATCCCAGGCCAGCCGCAGCGACGGTCGCAGCGGCGTGCTGAAGCCGGTGCGTACATTGTTTTCACGGTTGGCGAGTACGGAAACGTCCACCGTCAGCACCAGCGTGTCATAGCCGGCCTTGGCGACGCGTTCAACCAGCGCCTTGATGACATCGTCTTCGCCCGGCAGATAAGCCTGGACCCATGCGGTCTTGCCTTCCTGCTTCACGCGTTCCAGCGAAGTGAGAGCGGCGCCGCTGACCACCATCGGGATATTCTTGCGCGCTGCGGCGCGGGCGAGGGCGACATCGCCGTCGGCGCAGGCCATGCCGGTGCCACCCATCGGCGGGATGCCGAAGGGCAGGTCGTACTGTTTCCCCATCAGCGTGGTGGTCAGTGACCGTGCGCTGGTATCGACCAGGGTTTTGGGGATGAACTGCAGTTCATCCCAGACTGCGCGGTTGTCATTCAGCGAGGCGTTGGTTTCGGCGCCACCGTTGATGTAACCGAAGATCGGGCGCGGGATGCTGCGCCGGGCGGCTTCCTCGAAATCATCAAGGGCGAGCATGTTCTGCAGAATGCGCGGGGCGGAAGAGGACAGAGCCGCAGTGGCGGCGTTTTCATAACTGACGCTGGACATGTTTTGGGCTTTGGCGGATTGCGGTGAAGGGCGATGATACCGGTTAAGGCGCGGGGCGTAAAAAAGCCCGGCATGACCGGGCTTTTCCGGAGCGGCAGACCGCTTACAGCGAACGCACCAGCACCTTGCGCCATTTGATGGCGCCGCCGGGAATGTTGTTGGCGCCCAGCGCGTATTGCAGCGAGAACGGACCTTCCTTGAACTGGGTGTTGTTCATGCTCGCGGTAACCACACCGTTCAGGGCCACCGTGATTTCGCCGCCTTTGGCGTAGATCTCGTAGGTATTCCATTTGCCGCCGGCCTTGGGCGGCGGGTTGCCGACGCTGGCGAAGTTGACGATGGCGCCGGTGCTGTATTCCTGGCCGGGACGCTGGTCGAAAATATTCACTTCATAGGCATTGTCGGCGCCGATCTGCTTGGGATTGCTCGCGCGCAGGAACAGGCCGCTGTTGGTGGTGTGGTCGGCCCAGAATTCGGCGTAGATCTGGAAATCCTTGTACGACTGCTTGGTCACCAGATGGCCGCCTTTGCCTTTGTCGGCAACCACCAGCCCGCCTTCCGAGCGCCAGTTCGCATCACCGATGCTGTTGAAGTTTTCGATGCCTTTTCCGTCTTCGATCAATGCGACCCAGCCGGCGGAGGGCGTATGGGCACAACCGGTGATGAACAGTGCGACAGCAAGCGCGAACAGTGCAAACAGGCGTTTCATATTATTGGTCTCCCCCAGATTGGCCGCGACCGGGCGGTCGGCGACAAGCGGCGATTTTGCGCCGCCTGAATGCTTTGTCAAGAAGCGGCGATGTGCGCTTGCCGCATTTTCCGGCGTCCGTCACCCCGACTCCGGCAAAGGCTTGCGGCACGCGTGATAAGCTCCGAAAAAATGCGGTGTTTTCACATTGTTATCCGCAAGGGGAGTTCCGTTGCACATGAAAAAAATCATCCTGCTGGCAACAGCACTGACGATGCAGTCGGGATTTGCGGCGCAGGCCGCTGATGTGGCCGGCGATTATCCGCGCCGTTCCGTGCGTTTCATCATTCCCTTTGTGCCGGGCGCGGGAACCGATCTGACCACGCGAACCGTGGCGAAAAAACTGACCGATACCCACGGCCAGCAGTTCATCGCCGACAACCGTGCGGGTGCGGCCGGTGCCATCGGCGCTGAAATCACCGCCAAGGCCAACCCCGACGGTTACACCATCTGCCTGATTTCTTCGGGTCATACCGTGTTGTCGGCGACCAATGACAAGCTGTCCTATGACCTCGAGAAGGATCTGCATGCGGTGTCACAGGTCTCCACGCTGTTTTATGTGCTGACCGTGCATCCGTCCTTTCCGGCGAAGAATGTCAGGGAACTGATCGCCTATGCCAAAGCGAATCCCGGCAAGGTCAATCAGGGTTCTTCGGGGACGGGGGCTTTGCAGCATTTTGCCGGCGAGATGCTGGCCTATCAGGCCGGCGTGAAATTCACCCATGTTCCGTACAAAGGCGGCGCGGCATCGCTGGCGGCGGTGATGGCGGGTGAGGTGCAGATGAGTTTCACCACGCTGCTCAGCGCGCGGCCGCATATGTCTTCCGGAAAAATCCGCATCCTCGGCATTACCGCGGGCAAACGCTCGCCGGCGATTCCCGACATCCCGACCATTGCCGAAGCCGGTGTGCCGGGATTCGAGGCCAATCAATGGTACGGCGTGGTCACCTCGGGCAAAGTGCCGATGCCTGTCGTCAACAAACTGTCGGCGATGCTGAAGGACGCGGTGAATTCACCGGATGTGGTGGAGCGATTGGCGGCTGACGGTTCAACGCCGCTGACCAGCACGCCGGCGCAGTTCAAGGCGCATATCAGTTCCGAGATCAGCAAATGGCGCCGTCTGGTCAAGGATGCCGGATTGCAGATGAACTGAGGTTCAGGTTCCGGGAGAATGGATTTTCGATTCCCTCCAAGACCGGATGGCTAGCGTGGTTTTCTGCATTTTCGGCAGTGCGTTTTTATTGTGAATTAGGTCTTCCATTCCCATGCCTCGCTCATGGTGAAACGACGGTATCAAGCCGTTGATTTACTGCGCATGACTTTATCTCGTTATAACTTGTCCGGATGTATTGACACCTGTTTCGTCTTGGACAAATGTAATCGCTGACGCGACATTAATGCAGGTCGCCAACCCCTGAATGGAGTGGGCATGCCGGGCAATGTGCCGTACCGTCAGTTGCTGGAGCAGGTGCCTGATGCCGTCATCACCACCACTATGGACGGCGTCGTCCAGTATTGGAGCAATGGCGCCGAATCAATATTCGGTTATGACGCCAAGGAGGCCTGCGGCCGTCTCCTGGACGAACTGATTGTTCCTGAAGAGAGCGCCAGCGATGAAATCCGCGCTGAGGGCCACGAGTTCGTCGCGGGCAGTTCCACCTATGAAACCGTGCGCCGCCGCAAGGATGGCGCGATGATCTACGTCGATGTTTCTGCCAGGGTGATCTGCAACGTTCCCGGCGAGGCTGATTTCATCCTGTTCGTCAAAAAGGATGTCACACACCTCAAGGCGTTACGTGATGCGCGGGCACTCGCAACACGGTTTCGCGACCTGATCGAATCGATGCCGGATGCGATCGTGATGCTGAACCGCGCGGGGCGGATTGTGCTTGCGAATTCCCATGCCACGGAAATGTTCGGTTATGCCGATGGCGCGCTCCCCGGTCTGCTGATCGAGAGTCTGCTGCCTGCGCGTTTCCGGGAACATCATGTGGGGCACCGGGCGGGCTATTTTTCGCAACCCCGCGTTCGTTCCATGGGCGCAAACCTCGAGCTCTACGGCCTGCGCCAGGACGGCAGCGAGTTTCCGGTCGAGATCAGCCTGAGTCCGCTGCAGACCGACGAAGGCAAGCTGGTGGTCAGCGCCATCCGCAATATCGGCGGACGCAAAAAGGCCGAGCAGAAGTTCCGCGATCTGCTCGAGTCGGCGCCTGACGCCATCGTGATTGTTGATCCTGAAGGCGCGATCATGATCGTGAATTCCCAGATGGAAAAACTGTTCGGCTATTCCCGTGCCGAAATGCTCGGGCACAAGGTCGAGATGCTGCTGCCGGAGCGTTTCCAGGGGCATCATCATGCGCATCGAAACCATTATTTTGCCGATCCGCGCGTGAGGCCGATGGGCGCCGGCCTCGAACTGTTTGGCCGCCGCAAGGATGCAACGGAATTCCCCGTCGAAATCAGCTTGAGTCCGCTGGAGACCGAGGATGGCCGGCTGGTTTCATGCGCCATCCGCGACATTACCGATCGCAAGCGTGTCGAGCATGCCCTGCAGGAAAAAAACGTCGAGTTGGCCAATGCCAACTCGGCAAAAGACAGCTTCCTGGCGACCATGAGCCACGAGCTGCGGACTCCGCTGAATGCGGTGATCGGTTTTACCGGCACCCTGCTGATGAAGCTGCCCGGTCCGCTCAATGATGAGCAGGAAAACCAGCTGAAGACGGTGCAGACCAGTGCGAACCATCTTCTCGGCCTGATCAATGATCTGCTGGACGTGGCCAAGATCGAATCCGGAAAAATGGAACTGCTGCCGGAGCCAGTGGTCTGCCAGGATGTTGTCAGCGAGGTTGAGCGCGCACTCAGGCCGCAGGCGGAGCGCAAGCAGGTCGCGTTTGAGGTCGTGATGGCGGAAGAGCCGCTGCGGCTTTATGTCGACAGGCGGGCTTTGAGCCAGATCATCATCAATCTGGCCAGCAATGCGATCAAATTCACCGATCAGGGCCGCGTCAGGCTGATCGTTACGAGTCCCGGAATGCCCGGGATGGTGCAGATCGCGATTGAGGACAGCGGTATCGGAATCAGGCCTGAAGATCAGGCTCGGCTGTTCCAGGCTTTCACGCAGCTTGATTCGTCGCGACGAAAACTGCATGAAGGTACCGGCCTCGGACTGTATCTGAGCCGGCATCTGGCAGAGCTACTGGGCGGCAGTATCCGCTGTGAAAGCGAATTCGGCAGGGGCAGCCGGTTCATTTTCGAGTTTCCGGCGGGGTGAGGCGTGTCGGCAAGGATACTCATCATTGATGACAACGCGGCCAACCTGTATCTGATGGCCTATCTGCTGCGGGAGGCGGGTTATGAAGTGATTGTGGCGGGTAACGGTCAGGAGGGGCTTGACGTGGCGCGCGCGCGCCTGCCGGACCTGATCATTTGTGATGCACAGATGCCGGTGATGGACGGCTATGAGTTTGCGCGACACGCCAAACGCGATCCCATGCTTGCAGGCCTGCCGCTGGTCTCCGTCACTGCTTATGCCATGGAAGGTGACCGCGAAAAATCGATGACGGCCGGATTTGACGCCTATATGTCGAAGCCGATTGTGCCCGAGAATTTTGCGCGGCAGATCGCGGCCTTCCTTGCTGATGCGAAGCGCAAAAACGGCGACAACCAGGAGCCGGAAAATGGCGACCATACTCGTCGTTGATGATCATGAGACTGATCGCAGGCTGCTGCGCACGCTGCTCGGCTATTCCGGTCATCGTATTGTCGAGGCGGCGGACGGCGCCGAGGCACTGGCTGCAGCATCGCGGGAATTGCCGGATCTGGTGATCAGCGATGTGTTGATGCCGACGATGGACGGATTCGAGTTCGTGCGCAATCTGCGTCAGGACAGCCGGGTTGCCCACGTGCCGGTGATGTTCTATTCCGCCAGTTACCGCGGCCGGGAAGCCAGCAGTCTGGCCAGTTCCTGCGGGGTGTCCCGGCTGCTGCTCAAGCCCAGCGATCCGCAGTTGATCCTGGATGCCGTATCGGAAATTCTCGGCCGCAGTCCTGAAACTCCGGCATTGAGTCCCGATTTCGACCGTGCGCATCTGCAACTCGTCAAAAACACGCTGACCCGCACTGCCG
>CBHTVL010000030.1:0-10775 GCA_966096475.1 uncultured Burkholderiales bacterium | reverse complement strand
TTCAGGATGCCGCGGATGTTGTTGACCACCAGGGTCGCCAGCGCTTCGCCTTCGACTTCTTCAGCGATGATCAGCAGCGGCTTGCCGGCTTTGGCAACCTGTTCCAGTACCGGCAGCAGGTCACGGATGTTCGAGATCTTCTTGTCGTGCAGCAGCACGTAGGGGTTCTCGAGCAGCGCTTGCTGTTTCTCGGCGTTGTTGATGAAGTAGGGCGACAGGTAGCCGCGGTCGAACTGCATGCCTTCGACGACTTCCAGTTCGCTTTCCAGGCCCGAACCGTCTTCAACGGTGATCACGCCTTCCTTGCCGACTTTGTCCATCGCGTCAGCGATGATCTTGCCGATTTCGGAGTCAGCATTGGCGGAGATCGAACCGACCTGGGCGATTTCCTTGCTGGTGGTGCAGGGCTTGGACAGTTTTTTCAGCTCGGCGACGATGGCGGTAACCGCCTTGTCGATGCCGCGCTTGAGGTCCATCGGGTTCATGCCGGCGGTCACGAACTTCATGCCTTCCTGCACGATGGCTTGCGCCAGAACGGTTGCGGTGGTGGTGCCGTCACCGGCGATGTCGGAGGTCTTGGAAGCAACTTCCTTGACCATCTGCGCGCCCATGTTTTCGAACTTGTCTTTCAGTTCGATTTCCTTGGCAACCGACACGCCGTCTTTGGTGACGGTCGGGGCGCCGAAGCTGCGCTCGAGCACAACGTTACGGCCTTTCGGGCCGAGGGTGACTTTGACCGCATCGGCCAGAACATTGACGCCGGCGATAATCTTTTGGCGTGCCGGTTCGTGGAATTTGACGTCTTTAGCTGACATGTGTGTTCTCCTGGATATTCTGTGTGGGTTACTCGATGACGCCCATGATGTCCTCTTCGCGCATCACCAGCAGTTCGTCGCCGTCGACTTTGACGGTCTGGCCGGAGTATTTGCCGAAAAGGACGCGATCGCCGACTTTGACGTCGAGCGGAATGATTTTGCCGTCGTCGGTTTTCTTGCCTTTGCCGACAGCTTTGACTTCACCTTGATCCGGCTTTTCAGCGGCGGTGTCAGGGATCACGATACCGGAAGCAGTCTTACGCTCTTCTTCCAGCCGCTTCACGATAATGCGGTCGTGCAACGGACGAATTTTCATGGTGCATCTCCTCAAGGATCAGATTGGATAATCAGGTAACAAACCGCGAGTGAGGCTTGCTAGCACTCAACTCAGGCGAGTGCTAATAATAGGGGCGTACCGGGTTTATATCAAGAGGCCCGAGAACCGGGCCTCTGATGAAGCGAGTACTCGCTTACAGTAAAATACTGTTTTAAAACAAATATTTACTGATAATTTAGCGCGGCACCGGCAGAGTACGGTGCCGCGGGATGCCGAAGCGATAAACCGTTTTTCGCTTGCCCTGGCAGGTCGGCGGCAAGGGTGCGTGGGGGCAAGGCGGCGCCCGGCGTCCCTCTTCGGACAAGGTGGCGTCGTCCGCAAATTCCTTCCAGATGCCGCCGCGCACCGGCCGGAAGGTCCAGGTCAGATAACCGCGTGCCGCCGCCAGTCCGACCAGTTCATCGGCATCCGGCGCTTCCGACAGCGCCACCTGGCTGCCGTTGACCGGATGCGGGTAAGTACCGAAAGCCTGCAGGCATTCCATCGCTTCCATCGAAGCGGCACCGGGCCGCAGGCAACCGGGACGCTCGGCCCGCGCCACATCCCAGGCACCGAGTTCCCAGCCGGCATCCATCGCCGCGCAATCCAGCGCGACCAGATCGCTCCACCGTTCATTCAGTTGCAGCGAGGAACTCGGAATCGAAGTGAAGGCCACCGGCTCGGCTTCATCCAGATCGACCAGTTTCTGTTTGAAGAAACCGTGCCAGTGCAGCGTCAGGATCACCGGCGTGTCCGGGCAAGGGACAGCAGCAAGGGTGATGCCGACAAGCGGGTAACCGCTGGCGTTGATCTGGTCTTCGATGCGTTCGAGGATCTGCATGGATAAACATCTCCTGTAGTGTGCTGTTAAACTCAAAACAACCGCCACAACTGCCGAAAACATTCAGAGCAAATTCGGTGCCACCGGGGCGCCGGCTCAATCGGCGCCGTATCAAACGCATAACGATCGGATCGCGCGCCGGTTGAACGCTGCAAAGTATTCGATAAGGCTTTCCAGAAATGCAAACCAGCACTCGCAACACTGTGCTGCTAACACGCAGCCGCACCGCGGTGTGGCACCCGTGCACGCAGATGAAGCAGCACGAAACGCTGCCCATCGTGCCCATCGCCCGCGCTCAGGGCTGCTGGCTCTACGACTGCGACGGCAAACGTTATCTCGACGCCGTCAGTTCCTGGTGGGTCAATCTCTTCGGCCACAGCGAGCCGCGCATCAACGCGGCACTGATCGACCAGTTGCAAAAGCTCGAACATGTGATGCTCGCCGGCTTTACCCATGAGCCGGTGGTAGCGCTTTCTGAACGGCTATCGGCACTGACCCACGGCAAACTCGGCCATTGCTTCTACGGCAGCGACGGCGCTTCAGCCACCGAGATCGCGCTGAAAATGAGCTTTCATTACTGGCGCAACAGCGGCAAACCCGGGAAAACCGAATTCATCAGCCTTGCCGGCAGCTACCACGGTGAAACGCTGGGCGCGCTGTCGGTCACCGATGTTGCGCTGTTCAAGGACACTTACGCCCCGCTGCTCCGCCACAGCGCGCAGGTGCCCAGCTCCGACTGGCGGCAGGCCGCAGACGGCGTATCGCCGCGCGATCACGCCCTCGCCTGCGCCAAAGCGCTGGAACAACATTTGGAACAACACCACGCGCATACCGCCGCACTGATCGTCGAACCGCTGGTGCAGGGCGCGACCGGCATGGCCATGTATGACGCGGAATATCTGCGTCAGGCCCGGGCCTTGTGTAACCGTTACGGCGTGCACCTGATCGCCGACGAAATCATGACCGGCTTCGGCCGCACCGGGACCTTTTTCGCGCATGAACAGGCGGGTATCACGCCGGACTTTCTGTGTCTGTCCAAAGGCATCACCGGCGGTTACCTGCCGCTGTCAGCGGTAATGACCACCGACACCGTCTATCAGGCGTTTTATGACGACAAGGTCACGCGCGGCTTCCTGCATTCGCATTCCTACACCGGCAATGCACTGGCCTGCCGCGCGGCGCTGGCGACGCTCGACATCTTCCAGCAGGACGATGTCATTCAAAACAACCGCGGCCGCGCGCAACACATGAGCCTTGCGGCGCAGCCGCTGGCCGAACACCCGCGGGTCCGCAACTTCCGCACCACGGGCATGATCTGGGCGTTTGAAGTCGACAGCGCCGATGCAACATTCAGCCGCCGGCTGTTTGAAGCCGCGCTGGCCCGCGAAGTGCTGCTGCGGCCCATCGGCAACACCGTCTATTTCATGCCGCCCTATATCCTCAGCAATGCCGAAATGGATTTGCTGGCGACACGTACGCTCGAAGCGCTGGACGCCACCCCTTGAAACTGACCTTCCTCGGCGCCGCAGGTGAAGTCACGGGGTCGAGCTTCCTGCTCGAGACCGACGACGTCAAAGTGCTGGTCGACTGCGGCATGTTCCAGGGCGGTCGCGAAGCCGAACCGAAAAACCGTGCGCGTTTCGCCTTTGATCCGAAAACCCTGGACTGCGTGTTGCTGACGCATGCGCATATCGACCATTCCGGGCTGCTGCCGCGGTTGATTGCTGCCGGTTACACCGGACCGGTTTATGCCACGCCCGCGACCTGTGACCTGCTGGAAGTCATGCTTGCCGACTCCGCGCACATCCAGGAAAAAGAAGCGGAATGGATGCAGAAGTCGAAGGCACGTGGCGCCGGCCGGCCACCGCTGTACACCATTGCCGAAGTGCAGCGCACGCTGCGCCAGCTCAAACCCGTGGCTTATGGCGCCGAGGTGCATCCACACCCGTCCCTGCGCTGCATATTCCGCGACGCCGGGCACATCATCGGCGCCGCGATCATTGAACTGTGGGTTCAGAACGGCGGCAAAAGCCGCAAGATCGTGTTCTCGGGCGATATCGGCCAACCCAACCGGCCTCTGGTGCGCGACCCGACGCCGATTACTGATGCCGATGTGCTGGTGATCGAATCCACCTACGGTAACCGTCTGCACAAATCAATCGATGACACGATGGCGGAACTCGAACATGCCGTCACCGACACGTTGGTACGTAAAAAAGGCAATGTGATCATCCCCGCCTTTGCCGTCGGCCGCACCCAGGAAATGCTTTATCTGCTGGTCGATCTTTATAAACAGGGCCGGCTGCCGGAGATGAACATCTACGTCGATTCGCCGATGGCATTGAAGGCCACCGACATCACCGCCAAACACTGGGGACTGCTCGATCCGGAAGCCGCTGCACTGATGGAATGGATGAAACGCGGACGCGGCAAACCGAAAATCCATTTTGTGCAGGATGCGGTGGAATCGGTGAATCTGCAGAACGTCAAACACGGCGCGGTGATCATTTCCGCCAGCGGCATGTGCAACGCCGGCCGCATCAAACATCATCTGCGCAACAATCTGCCGCGCCGCGACTCCAGCATCCTGATCGTCGGTTTCCAGGCCGCCGGCACGCTGGGCCGGCGCATCGTCGACGGCGTCAAGAATGTGCGCATCTTCGGCGTCCCGGTGCCGGTAAAAGCCGACGTCTACACCATCGGCGGATTGTCCGCGCACGGCGACCAGGCTGCTCTGCTCGGGTGGCTGGGAAATTTCAAACGTGCGCCGCAACGCACCTTCGTGGTTCACGGCGAACCGACAGCCTCGGAAAGTTTTGCCGCCGCCATTCATGAAAAACTGGGCTGGAGCGGCGTCGATCTGCCGGCACAGCACAGTTCGGTCATCCTGTAAGCTCAATCAACATCAACACCAGACAACCTAGGCATGCTTAACCGAATCACCGCCCTCGTCCTGCTTCTGCTGCCCGCAACGCTTGCCTTCGCGCAACCCGCCGCGACACTGCCCGAACCCGTCGCCCGCGCACTGGCGCAGGCCGGCATCCCGGAATCTGCGATCGGCGTCTATGTGCATGAAATCGGCGCCGATCAGCCGGTGCTGTCCATCGGTGCGGAACGCGCGCTGAATCCGGCCTCAACGATGAAGCTGGTCACCACCTATGCCGGACTGGAAATGCTCGGACCGGCCTATGTGTGGAACACCGATGTGCTTACCGACGGCACACTGACGCAGGACGTACTGAACGGCAATCTGTTCATCAAGGGTGCCGGCGATCCGAAGCTGACCGTGGAAAGTTTCTGGCTGCTGCTGCGCAGTCTGCGCGCGCGCGGCGTACGCGAAATCCGTGGTGACCTGATCCTCGACCGCCGCCTGTTCGCCGAAGAAGTGCAGGACCCGGGCGCCTTTGATGACCAGCCGACGCGTCCCTACAACACCGGACCCAGCGCACTGCTGGTCAACTTCAAGGCCGTGACGCTGCAATTCATTCCGGATGCCGCAAGCCGTACGGTGCGCATCGCCGTCGAACCGCCGCTGCCGCAGGTGCAGATCATCAACAACCTGAAAATTGCCGACGGTCCCTGCGGCGACTGGGTCGGCAAACTGCGGCTGGATTCGCAGGGCAATGCCGATTCCGCGCGCCTGACCTTCAACGGCACCTATGCCCTGGACTGCGGCGAAGGCATGCGCAGCTTCAGCGTACTGGGCCATCGCCAGTACGTCGGTGCCTTGTTCGCACAATTATGGAAAGACCTTGGCGGCACTTTTAATGGTCAGGTGCGCGACGGCGCCACGCCTGATCAGGCACGTCGCCTGACCACCGCACGCTCACTGTCACTGTCGGAGATCGTCCGCGACGTCAACAAGTACTCGAACAATGTGATGGCGCGGCAGCTGTTTCTGTCGCTGGGCATGAACAATGGCGCGCAAGCCACCACTGCCAGCGCTGCAACCGGCGTCAAACAATGGCTGGCGCTGAAAGGTCTCGCTGTTCCGGAACTGGTTCTGGAAAACGGCTCCGGCCTGTCACGCATCGAACGCATCAGCGCACGCAACCTCGGCGCGGTGCTGCTGAATGCCTATGCCAGCCCGGTGATGCCCGAACTGATGGCGTCGCTGCCGGTTGCCGCCGTCGACGGCACGCTGCGCAAACGCCTGAAAAGCGCTGAAGTCGCCGGCCAGGCGCATGTCAAAACCGGATCACTCTCGGGCGTGCGCTCGATTGCCGGTTATGTGCTGGATGCCCAGGGCAACCGTTCAGTGATCGTGTTTCTGGTCAATCACACCAACGCGTTTAATGCACAGGCCGCGCAGGATGCGTTGATGTCATGGGTTCATAACCGCGACAGCAATCCCGGAACAGGACGCCAGCAAAAACAGCGGCAGGGCAAAAAATAATCAGCGCGCTGCGGCCGCGTGGCGATTCATCAACAATTTCGACAGGCCCTGGACGATTCCCGCGGCAGCCAGTGCCCACAGAAATGCCGCGCCGTTGTCGGAGTGCGGCAGCGCCCAGGCCAGCACCACGCAAAAAGTGGTGAAAGCATAAAGACCGTACACCATGCCGCGCAAAAGCTGTATGACGGCACCGGAACCGGCGCTGCGGTGTGTGAACAATGCGAGTACGGTGTTCATCACCGGAAACATCGCCAGCACGCCGGACAGGGAAGGTCCGAGGTTTTCCGCGAAGTGGGTGACCGTCAGCACCAGCACCGCGCCCAGCGCCATGCGCAGAAAAAGGTCATTCGGAGGTTTTCCCGGCAGCCGGACCGCCTCACGCCTGGGATAGGCTCGCGGCGCGAGCACCAGCGCGGCTAGCACGGCCAGCGCGGCAACCGGCAAGGCCATCGGCGCAGCACCAACTGCAGCGGCGGCCAGCGCGTAAGCAACATAGGCCAGCGCAAGACTTGCCGGCCAGCGATACTTTGTCGCCGCCCAGGAATAGCTCATTCCGTAGACCAGGATCGCCAGCACGCCGGTCAGGGTACCAACAGCAGCCACTGCGGCGAAGTCTGCGCCGTGCTCGAGTGCGATGAACCAGAGGATCGGCCCCGCGACAATCGGGAACGCCGACAGCCAACCCGCCACTGCCGGCCCCCAGCGCCGCCCGGCGAATGTCACCAGCGCGATCAGCGCGGGCACCAGACACAGCTTGAGCAGCAGAACGGTGTTCATCAAAACGCACCGGCGCAAAAAGCGCCAGTCACCACCGGCCGCATTTGCATCAGGAAAGACCCAACCGGCTCCACAGCGCATCGACGCGCTGCTTCACTTCAGGGCTCATCGCAATCGGCGTACCCCACTCGCGGCTGGTTTCCGCCGGCCACTTGTTGGTGGCATCGATGCCCATCTTCGAGCCGAGCCCGGCCACCGGGCTGGCGAAATCCAGATAATCAATTGGCGTGGCTTCGGCAATCAGCGTGTCGCGTTTCGGATCAACACGCGTGGTCATCGCCCAGATCACTTCCTTCCAGTCGCGCACGTTGACGTCGTCATCGGTGACGATGATGAACTTGGTGTACATGAACTGGCGCAGGAAGCTCCAGATGCCGAACATCACGCGCTTGGCATGGCCCGGATACTGTTTCTTGATGCTGACGCAGGCTACACGGTACGAGCAGCCTTCGGGCGGCAGATAGAAATCGACGATTTCCGGGAACTGCTGCACCAGCAGCGGTACAAAAACTTCATTCAGCGCCTCACCCAGCACTGCCGGTTCATCCGGCGGCTTGCCGGTGTAAGTCGAGTGATAGATCGGATCGCGGCGCAGTGTGATGCGGTCTACCGTGAACACCGGAAAACGGTCCTGCTCATTGTAGTAACCGGTGTGATCGCCGAAGGGACCTTCGAGCGCGGTGTCGTTGGGATGAATATGGCCTTCGAGCACGATCTCGGCGCGCGCCGGCACTTTCAGGTCATGCGTCAGGCATTGTGCAATTTCGGTTTTTTCACCGCGCAGCAATCCGGCGAACTGGTATTCCGACAAGGAATCCGGCACCGGCGTCACCGCGCCGAGCATCGTCGCCGGATCGGCGCCGAGCGCCACTGCCACCGGGAAGGGCTCACGCGGATGCGCGAGGCAATGATCACGGTAGTCGAGTGCGCCGCCGCGATGCGCCAGCCAGCGCATGATCAGCCGGTTGCGGCCGATCACCTGCTGCCGGTAAATGCCGAGGTTCTGCCGCGTCTTGTTCGGGCCGCGCGTCACTGTCAGGCCCCAGGTCAGCAGAGGACCAATATCGCCGGGCCAGCAGGTTTGGATCGGCAGCTTCGCCAGATCGACATCCTCACCTTCCCACACCTGTTCCTGGCAAACCGGATCGCGCACCAACTTGGGTTGCATCGACATGATCTGCCGCAACAGCGGCAGTTTGTCCCAAGCGTCCTTTAACCCTTTCGGCGGTTCGGGCTGCTTCAACTGCGCCAGCACCTGCCCGAGTTCACGCAGCGCCGCCACGGAATCGCGGCCCATACCCAAGGCCACACGCTGCGGCGTGCCGAACAGATTGCCCAGCACCGGCATGCTGTAACCCTTGGGCTTTTCAAACAGCAGCGCCGGACCGCCCTGCTTCAGCACGCGGTCGCAGATCTCGGTCATTTCCAGTTTCGGATCGACTTCGACACTGATGCGTTTCAACTGCCCGTCGCGTTCCAGCCCGGCGATAAAGTCACGCAAATCCCGATAACTCATAGCAGCACCTGCGGATACTGCCACCAGTCGGCCGCAGTGCCGGCGAAGATGGCAAAACCCGTCCAGTTATTATTCAGAAAAGCCAGGAAGCAGCCGTCGCGGCTGCGTTCACGGATCAGCAAATACTGGTAAATCACCAGCGCCGACGCAATCGTCAGTCCGGCAAAATAAAATGTGCCGCGCAACTGCCAGATTCCGATCCAGGTCATCAGCCCCAGAAACAGCGCATGCGCGGTCATCACACCGAGCACATCATAACGGCCGAACAGGATCGCCGATGATTTGACGCCGATCTTCACGTCATCATCGCGGTCGACCATCGCATACTCCGTGTCATAGGCAATCGCCCAGAACACCGTCGCCAGCAACAGCAGCCAAGACACCAGCGGCAGCGCTTTCCAAAGCGCGGCATAGGCCATCGGAATACCGAAGCCGAAAGCGACACCCAGCCAGGCCTGCGGCAGCGGGAACACCCGCTTCACAAAGGGGTAGATCACGGCAATCGCCGCCGCAACAAACGCCAGCTGGATCGCCAGCGCGCTGAGAAACAACACCAGACCGAATGCACAGAGCATCAATACCGCCGCCAGAATCAGCGCTTCTTTCGGCTGGATCACGCCGGCGGCCAAAGGCCGGTCTTTGGTGCGTTCGACATGGGGATCAAAATTGCGGTCAGCATAGTCATTGACCACGCAGCCCGCGGAGCGCATCAGCGCGGTGCCGGTGATGAAAATCAGCAGCACGTCCAGCGGCGGCAGGCCGGCCGACGCGAACCACAAGCCCCACAACGTCGGCCACAACAGCAGCAGAATGCCGATGGGCTTGTCGAGCCGCATCAACCGCTCGTAAGCGTTGAGTCTGTCCTTCAGCGTCAATGCAGGGTTCACAGGTCGTATATCGCGGGCAGGAATACTTCACTGACCAGTATAGGCGAATTGCCCGTGGCAAAAATCGAGCGCCGCGCCCACAGCGGCGGCGGCTGTTTTTTCAATTGTGCCGCGGCGCGGCGATACAGCGGGTGCAGCAGCGGCAGTTTTTTCTGGCGCAAGGGAAAACGTGCAATGCGCGGATCGGCAAACAGCGCGGCGCCGAGCGGTCGCGTGCCGAGCGCGGTAACACTGCGCCAGGCGCCGCGCAGCGCGCTCGGCGCCACCACCGTATGCGCAAACACCAGCGCTTTGGTTCCGCGCATCAACAGCACCTCGCGCACCAGAACGCGTGCAACAGGAGACGCAAACAGAAAAGCCTCGTCCTGATTCACCCGGCGCAAACCCTGGAACAGCACCTTGACCTTGATCTCACCCGCATGCTGTTCCAAGCGCGCAGTCAGCGAACCGCGATCCGTCAGCCAGCGGCGCAAAGCGCCGGCGGCGACCGGTGCGGCGCCCCAGTGGGGATCTCGGGGGATGGTATTCACGGTCTGTGGTTTTTGTTGAGGGGGAATTATCGCATCAACGCTGCGGTTTCTGTTTGCTCAGGGGCTTCAAAACCGGACAACTTTGCCGGGAAATCTGACAAGAGTCGAAGATCCGCAACGACAAAAAACCTCAGACCTTCAAATACTCATTCCTGCCACCCAGCCACCGGGCAAGATGTCCCTTTGCAATCTCCGGTTCATCGCGCAACAACTGCTCCGCCGCTTCCCGCGCCGCATCCAGCAAATCCAGATCCAGCGCCAGATCGGCAAACCGCAGCATCGGTACGCCGCTCTGCCTTGCACCGAGCAACTCGCCGGGCCCGCGTAACTGCAGATCCTGCCTTGCGATTTCAAAACCGTCGGTGTTTTCGTATATCACTTTCAGCCGCTCTTTCGCCATCGGCGACAGCGGCGTCTGGTACAGCAGCACGCAGGCGCTTTCCGCCGCGCCGCGACCGACGCGACCGCGCAGTTGGTGCAGTTGCGACAGTCCCATGCGTTCGGCGTGTTCAATCACCATCAGCGAGGCGTTGGGCACATCAACGCCGACTTCGATCACCGTGGTCGCCACCAGCAATTGCACCTCGCCCTGCTTGAATGCCGCCATCACTTCCTGCTTTTCCGCGCCTTTCAGACGGCCGTGGACAAGGCCGACGCGCAGCTCGGGAAAGGTATCCTGCAGATGGGCATAGGTATC
>CBHTVL010000029.1:0-10830 GCA_966096475.1 uncultured Burkholderiales bacterium | reverse complement strand
GTGCCCATGATTTCGGCATGGACTTCGTGCGGCAGGCGCGCATCGGGCCGCTCGAAACCCTTGCACAGCCAGATCACCGGCACTTTGCAAGCGGCGGCATGTATCTGCTGCAGCACCGGTCGCAGACCGGCCACGGTCGTGGCGACGATCAGGCAATCACGGTCACGCAGCGCGGCGCCGAAATCGGATTCCAGCGCCAGCGATGGCGGCAAAGTACAGCCGGGAAGATAACGTTCGTTGCTGCGGTTGCTGCGCATGGCTGCAACCTGCTGCGGATCACGCGCCCACAGCGTCACCGCATGGGCGGCGGCGAGATTGATGCCCAGCGCGGTGCCCCAGGCGCCGGCGCCGAGAATGGCGATGTTCATGATGGCGCGACGCGATGCACTCAATCACCCCAGACATCGGCGGCGCGCACATAACCCGCCGCGCCGTCACGATGTCTGACCTGGATCCAGCCGCCGGCGGCCGGCGCAAGCACATTGAGCAACACGTCGCGGCGGACTTCCGCCACCGACGGCGCATCATCCGCCGGTTTCTGGCGGATGGTGACGGCCGCTGCACGAACCAGCACGGTACGCGCGGTGTTGAGGGATTTGGATTCGGCCCAGGCCAGTGTGCCGGTGGCATCGCGCACCTTGACCCAGCCCTCGACCTGCACCATCACCTCAAGCGGATAACCCTGATTGACGATATAGAGTTTGCGACCTTTGACCGAGGGCGCGTCGTAGAGAATGACTGCGGGATCGCCGGCCGAACGGAATTCGGCGGCAGCGACGACGCCGGCGCCCAGCGCCGACGCCAGCACAACGGCAATCAGCAAAAGGCGCATGGCGTGACTTTCAGTTGACCGTAGCAGCCGGCGCCGCCTGGGCCTGCTGCAGATGGCGCAGGCGCTCCTGGTAAGCGGCGTCGAAACTCATGTGCTGCAGCATCACCGGCGGGAAGCCGGCGCGCACCAGCGTGCTCGCCACGGTCTCGCGGGCGTAGGGCAGCAGGGTGCTCGGGCACAACACGCCGAGCACGGCGTCAATTTCCTCGGGGGGCAGATTGAGGATGCGGAAAATGCCGGCCTGTGCGGCCTCGACCAGAAACACGGTTTTATCGGCGGTTTTGGCGGTCACGGTAACGGTCAGCACGGCCTCATACATGCCCGCCGGGTCAAGCACCGCGGCACCGGTATGCACGCTGATTTCGATCTGGGGATTCTCGACCTGCAGGAAAATCTGCGGTGCATTGGGAATCTCCAGCGACAGATCTTTCAGGTAAATCTTCTCGACAGTGAACTGGGCTTGCTGCGACTGCTCGGGTTGCTGCGCTTGCGGCGATTCGCTCATTATTGTTCCAGTGGTTGTATTCAGGCGGCGAGCAGCGGATCGAGTCCGCCGGCGCGATCCAGGGCAGCGAGGTCGTCGTAACCGCCGACATGGGTTTCGCCGATGTAAATCTGCGGCACGGTGCGGCGTCCGGTTTTTTCCATCATCTCCGCGCGCTGCGCCGGATCCTTGTCGATCAGGATTTTCTCGAGTTCGGTGACGCCCTTGCTGCGCAGCAGCCGCTCCGCCATCTGGCAGTACGGGCAAACCTGGGTGGAATACATGCGGACCTTGGCCATGGTTATCGCATCCTGAAGGTTATTTTTTCTGCAGCGGCATTCCGGCCTGTTCCCAGGCAACGATACCACCGCCCAGATTCACCGCTTCGGTGAATCCATTGCTGCGCAGGATTTTGACCGCGGAACCTGAGCGGCTGCCGGTACGGCAGGCCAGGATAACGGGTTTGTCCTTGAACTTTTCCAGCTCTTTGATGCGTTCGGCGAGCTGCGCTTCCGGCACATGCTTCGCGCCGGCGATATGCCCGGCCTCGAACTCGCCGATGTCGCGAACGTCGATGACCACCCCATCCTTGCGGTTGATCAGCTGCACCGCGGCAAACGCGGTCACTTCGCTGCCGGCGCGGAAGGGCCGCAGCAGCAGGGGCCACAACAGCAGTGCACCGCTGGCAATGGCGCCGCCGAACAACATCATGTTGTACGGGCTTTTTTGCAGATAGATGAAAAAGGATTCCATTCGAGCTCGATTCAGGGTGAAGTCCGGGTGCCGCGAGGGGCAGATTCTAGCAGAGGCCGCATCTGCTCCGGATGAATCCGCGCCAGTCGCTCCAGATCGGCGGCAAACCCGGGCGGCTCACGGTAGGCACGTCGTGCGCGCAGCAACTGTTCGCGGGCCTCCTGCGGACGATCCGCCAGCGCCAGCAGCAGCGCCTGCCGGTATACCAGCCGGGGCTGCGGCGAAAAACGCAGCACCCGGCTGTTGATGAACAACTGCTGCCGGTAGCCGGCCTCGTCCAGGTTCAAACCGACGGCCGTGGCGGTTTCCACATAGGGCATCAGCAGCGGATCACGATGCAGCGAAATCATCTGTTCGACCAGATTGGCGGGCGGCAATTCCCCGGGCTGCGGATTGAAGATGCGTTCAAAAGCACGGTAGTCGGTCCACAGCGTCGCCAGATTGAAGCCGCCGGCGAACAGCAGCACGAGGGCCAGCAGACGGATTCTGCGCATCGGCAGCGCCGGGGTCTCAACGATGCCGAGCAACAGTGCGGCAATGCCGAGGAAATAGGCATACCAGAGCGGATACTCCAGCAGGCTGTGGATGGCGAAGACGCCGGTCAGGGCCAGCAGCCACCAGAGCTGCGGATTGCGCGGCGTGCGCAGCGCATGGAATGCCCAGACTCCCATCGGCAGCACCAGCAGCAGTCCGCCGATCAGTCCGGTCTCTGCCAGCAGATGCAGCACGATGTTGTGGCTGTTCTGGTACAGGTTGAACAGGTTGTCAGCGTCGATCGCCGTCACCTGCTGGTAATAGGCCGCGGCAAACGCGCCCCAGCCCACGCCGTTCAACGGATGCGCCAGCAAAAAGCCCCACGCCGCGCGCCACAGACTGAAGCGTTCACTGATGCTGACCGGGCTGCTGAACAGGCGATCCACGGCGGTCACCGTCTCCTGCGCAGGCGAACGAAACCAGCCGGCCTGCACCACCGTCTGCATCAGGAAATAAACAATGACCAATCCGCCCGTCACCATGAACAGCCGTTTGTTGGCGTCATCCCGGCGCACAGCACGCCACGCCGCAGCCAGCGCCAGCGCCGACAGCAGAAACAGCCAGACGCTGCGCGAACCCGACAGGCCGAGCACGAACAACAGCGGCAGCGTGCAGGGCAAGGCGATCAGGGCTGCTCGCCGTCCGCGAAGCGACAGGTACGCCAGGCTGAGCAGGCCCAGCATCGCGTGACTGGCAAAGTGATTGGCCTGGGCCAGATTACCGAACAGTGCTGCACTCGTCGGCCGGGCAATCCAGATATTCAGCGGCGTCTTCAGACCGTAGAACTGGATCAGTCCCGCCGCGGCGCTAAGCAGTGCGCCGGCCGCCAGCGCCGATGCCATCACCAGACTGAGTGTCTCGATACCCCAGATCCGCGCGAGCGCGCGGCCGGCGATGATCAGCAGGCCGGCCCAGCCCAGATACAACGCGCCCGTCAGCGCCTGGCCGAAATACGGTGACCAGCCGAGCAGTCCGTGCACCATCAGCAGCACTGCCAGTGCAAACGACGACAAGGCCACCCACGGCACTTCGGCGCGTGCCTGCAAACGGCCGTCCATCCAGACCGTCATCACGCCGAGACCCAGCGCAAAAGCCAGCCACTCCGAATAGAAAGTGGTCAGCGGATACAGGTGATAAGGCTGGAGAAACGGCAGCGTGCACAACAGCACCGTGCACAGCAGGCTGAAACGTGCGAACAGCGGCGGAAAATTCATGGGAAACGCCGGGAATGATGAACCGCGGCGCCGGAGAACAAGGGCGCGCTCAGTCGTCCGCGCCGCAGAACACTTCGCGCATCATGCCGATCAGCGTCAGCATGCGTTCGTCACCGATGCGATAGAACACCCGGTTGGCATCCTTGCGGGTGCGCAGCACGTCTTTTTCGCGCAGGATCGCCAGGTGCTGGGAAATATTGCTTTGAGAGGTGCCGACACAGTCGACGATTTCCTGCACGCTCAATTCTTCACTGCCGAGTACGCAGAGGATCTTCAGCCGCAGCGGATGGGCAATCGCCTTCAGCGCCCGCGACGCCATGTCGATATGTTCCTGCTTTTTCAGCAATTGTTGACGCAACGCGGCGGCATCAGTCATTACGGCACCCGGACGCACTCAGGCGAATTGAAATGGATTAGAATTATACTTTATCAGAACATGCCGAATAATTCAGTAAAATCATGAAGATAACGCCCGCACTGCTGATCATCCTCGATGGTTTCGGACATCGCGAAGACTGCGACGACAACGCCATCTGCCAGGCGCGCAAACCGCATTGGAACGTGCTGTGGAAGACCTGTCCGCACACCATCATCGACGCTTCCGAAAAATGGGTGGGCCTGCCGGCGCAACAGATGGGCAATTCCGAAGTCGGCCACATGAACATCGGCGCCGGCCGCGTCGTCTATCAGGACTACACCAAGATCGAACACGCGATTGAAACCGGCGAGTTCGAAACCAATCCCGTGCTGGACACGCTGATCAAAACCGCCGGCAAGGGCGCGCTGCATGTGCTGGGCCTGCTGTCGACCGGCGGCGTGCACAGCCATGAGTCACAGATCCACGCCCTGCTCGATCTCGCCGCCAAAAAAGGGGCGAAAAAAATCTATGTGCATGCCTTCCTCGACGGCCGCGATACGCCGCCGCAAAGTGCCGAGCCTTCCCTGAAAGCGCTGGAAGAAAAATGCCGCGCGCTGGGCAATGCGCAAATCGCCTCGATCTGCGGCCGTTATTTCGCGATGGACCGCGACCAGCGCTGGGAGCGCGTGCAAACCGCCTATGATCTGATCACCGGCGGAGAAAGCGCCTACACCGCGCCGGACGCGGTGACCGGCCTGCACGCTGCCTACGCGCGCAATGAAACCGACGAATTCGTCAAAGCCACCGCCATCGTGCCCGCCGGCGCACAACCGGTGCAGATGAAAGACGGCGATGCGGTGATGTTCATGAATTTCCGCTCCGACCGCGCGCGGCAGATGACCACCGCGCTGACCGACGCCGGCTTTTCCGGATTCGCGCGTAAACATCAACCCAAGCTGGGTTACTACTGCACGCTGACCAGTTACGGCGAAGACTTCGCCCACATCCCCGCCGCCTTCGGTCCGCAGCAGATCCGCGACGGCTTCGGTGAATATCTCGCCAAGCAGGGACTGAAACAGCTGCGCATCGCCGAGACCGAAAAGTACGCGCACGTCACCTACTTTTTCAACGGCGGTGTCGAAACGCCGTATGCCGGCGAAGAACGCATCATGGTGCCCTCGCCCAAGGTCGCGACCTACGACCTGCAGCCGGAAATGAGCGCTCGCGAAGTCACCGACAAGCTGGTCGCTGCAATCGGCTCGCGCCAGTACGACGCCATCATCTGCAACTTCGCCAACGGCGACATGGTCGGCCACACCGGCAACCTCGCCGCGGCAACCCGCGCCGTCGAAGTGCTCGATGAATGCATCGGCCGCGCCGTCGAAGCGATGCGCGCCATCGGCGGCGAAGTGCTGATCACCGCCGATCACGGCAACGCTGAAACCATGCGCGATGAAGAGTCGCAGCAGCCGCATACCGCGCACACGCTGAATCTGGTGCCGCTGCTGTACATCGGCCGCAAAGCCCGGATCGCCGACGGCGGCGCGCTGCAGGATGTCGCGCCGACATTGCTGTCGATGATGGGCCTGCCCAAACCGCCGGCGATGACCGGACGGTCGCTGCTCGAGTTTGCGTGACCCGCATCGCATCACCGCTGATCCTTCTCCTGGCCCTGGCGCCGGCGCTCGCCGGTGCCGCCACCACGGCCAATCAGGCGCAGGATGAACTGCAGGAGCTGCGCGGCCGCATCTCGGCGATGCAGAAAAAACTCGCCGCTGCGGAAGAAACCAAGAGCGAAGCTTCGGATGCGCTGCGCGAATCCGAGCAGGCGATTTCAGAAGCCAACCGCGAACTGCGCGAACTGACCCGTCAGTCGCTCGATTCCGGTGCCAAGCTGGCTTCGTTGCGCAAAACTTCGCAAGAGACCAGAACCCGCATGCAGTCGCAGCAGGAAATGCTCGGACGCATGTTGCGCCGGCAGTATCTGCAGGGTGAGCCCGATGCCTTGCGGCTGGTGCTGGCGCGGGAAAATCCCAATGACATGGCGCGCCAACTGCATTACCTCGCCTATATCGCGCGCGCCCGCGCGCAACTGGTCGACGGCCTGCGCCGGAATCTCGCCGAACTCGACCGCCTGACCCGCGAAATCGCCGAGGAAGCCGAAGCCATCGCGCGCATCGCCAAAGAACAGGCGACGCAGAAAAAACGCCTGGAAAACGAAAAGCGCGCGCGCGCCCAGATCCTGACCAAGGTCTCGCGCGACATCCGCGCCCAGCAGCAGCAGATCCGCGTCATGCAGAACAATGAAAACCGCTTGACCCGGCTAATCGAACAGCTGACCCGGCTGGTCCAGCAACAGCCGCAACGCCCGCAAAAACCGGTTCAGGGCGGCAAACCCCGGACGCGCAACGACACCTTGCCGGCGGATACCGGCGGCGGCGCCTTCGCCGCGATGCGCGGAACACTGGCTTTGCCGGTGCGCGGGGAACTCGGAGGCCGCTTTGGCAGTCCACGTTCAGACGGCGGCATTACCTGGAAAGGCGTGTTTATTGCCGCCCGCAGCGGTGACGACGTCAAAGCCGTGGCCGGCGGTCGCGTGGTGTATGCCGACTGGCTGCGCGGTTTCGGCAACCTGCTGATTGTTGACCATGGTGACAGTTACATGACGCTGTATGCGAATGCAGAAGCTCTGCTCAAACAGGTGGGCGACTCCATCCGCGGCGGCGACACCATTGCCACCGTGGGCAACAGCGGCGGCAATGCGGAATCGGGGCTATACTTTGAAATGCGTCACGCAGGTAAACCATTCGACCCGCTCACCTGGGTCAAATTACGTTAGCAGTGCCATCAGCCGCCAGCGCGGCAGGAGTTGAAATGCGCAGCAAAATCAAACAGTTAGGATTGGTCATTGGCGGCGTTGTGATCGGCGTCGCGATCAGTCTGAATTATTCCGCCATCGCCCAGCGCGGCGCGGCCGGACCGCTGCCCATTGAAGAACTGCGCGCGTTCACCGAAGTCTTCGGACGGGTGAAGAGTGATTATGTCGAGCCTGTCGAGGACAAAAAACTGATCACCGAAGCCATCAACGGCATGTTGAGCGGCCTCGATCCGCATTCGGCCTACCTCGACCAGGAAGCGTTCAAGGAAATGCAGGTCGGCACCCAGGGCGAGTTCGGCGGTCTCGGCATCGAAGTCGGCATGGAAGACGGTTTTGTGCGCGTGGTATCCCCGATCGACGATTCGCCGGCCTCGCGCGCCGGACTGAAAGCCGGCGACCTGATCGTCAAACTCGACGACACCTCGGTCAAGGGCATGACGCTCAACGACGCCGTCAAACGCATGCGCGGCAAGCCCAATACGCAGATCGTGCTGACCATCGTGCGCAAGGGCGAGACCAAGCCCATCGTGGTCACGCTGACCCGCGCCGTGATCAAGATCCAGAGCGTCAAATCGAAACTGCTGGAACCGGGTTACGCCTATATCCGCGTCTCGCAATTCCAGGAACACACCGGCGACACGATGGCACGCGCCATCGAACGCATGTTCAAGGAAAACACCGGTCCGATGAAAGGCCTGATCCTCGACCTGCGCAACGATCCGGGCGGCCTGCTCAACGGCGCTGTCGCGGTATCGGCGGCTTTCCTGCCGAAGGACGCGCTGGTGGTCTATACCGACGGCCGCACCGAAGACGCCAAAATGAAACTGAACGCGTCGCCGGAACATTATCTGCGTGGCCGCAGCAAGGATGACTTCCTCAAGCGCCTGCCGCCCGAAGCCAAGACCGTACCGATGGTCGTGCTGGTCAACGGCGGCTCGGCTTCCGCCTCCGAGATCGTTGCCGGCGCGCTGCAGGATCATGACCGCGCAGTGGTGATGGGCCAGCAGACCTTCGGCAAAGGTTCGGTGCAGACCATCCTGCCGCTGGGCAACAACACTGCGATCAAGCTGACCACGGCGCGTTATTACACGCCGAAAGGCCGCTCGATCCAGGCCAAGGGCATCACGCCCGACATTCCGCTGGATGACGGCGCCAACGACCGCACTGCGCTGAAACTGCGCGAAGCCGATCTGACCAAGCATCTTGGTGAAGCCGGAACTTCGGAAAAACCCGAGGACAAGGCGGCCGCAGCCGCACGCGCCGCTCAGAAATACAAGTTCACGCCGGCCGTGCGTCCGAAAGAGCCGGAAGAAAAAGACATGGAAGCGGCGCGGGAAAAGGAACGTGCCCTGCGTGAAGCCGGCGAAATCGTTTCGCCCAACGACTACGAGCTCAATCAGGCGGTGGCTTTCCTGAAGAGCCGGGGCATCGCCAAACCCTGATCAAGGTTTTCGCGGCACAACGCCCGGCGCTGCCGGGCGTTGTTGTTTCCGCCGGACAAAAATACGACACTGCGCCATGGACGACGAACAACTGCTGCGTTACAGCCGGCACATCCTGCTGCCGGAAATCGGCATTGAAGGCCAGCAGCGCCTGCTCGATGCACATGTGCTGATGATCGGCGCCGGCGGGCTCGGCTCGCCGGCCGCGCTGTATCTGGCTTCGGCCGGCGTCGGCACGCTGACCATCTGCGACGGCGACAACGTCGACCTGACCAATCTGCAACGCCAGATCGTGCATCGCGAATCGGCGGTCGGACGCGCCAAGGTCGAATCGGCACGCGACACGCTGCTGGCGATCAACCCGCGCGTGAACATCCATCCCGTCAATGAACGCGTCGAAGGTGCACGCCTCGCGCAGCTGGTCGCGGCGGCGGACATCGTGCTCGACGGCAGCGACAACTTCGCGACGCGCCACGCGGTCAACCGCGCCTGCGTCGCGGCGCACAAACCGCTTGTGTCGGGAGCGGGCATCCGTTTCGACGGCCAGCTGGCGGTATTCGATCTGCGGCACGCGGATGCGCCCTGCTACGCCTGTCTGTTTCCGGAGTCCGGCGAGACGGAGGAAATGCGTTGTGCGGTGATGGGGGTGTTTGCGCCGCTGGTCGGCATCATCGGTGCGATGCAGGCTGCTGAAACACTGAAACTGCTCGCCGCTACCGGCGAATCATTGAACGGCCGTCTGCTGCTGCTCGACGCGCTGAACATGGATGTGCGCACCGTGAAACTGCAGCGCGATCCGGCTTGCGCGGTGTGCGGCGGACGTTAGTCGCCACACGCACGCTACACGGCAAAAATCAGGTCATATCCAGCGAGTCTGAAGCCGTCGCCGTTTCGGCCGCCAGAACTTCGCGCGAAGGCGTCGTGCTTTCCCCGCTGAGCAGATGTTCCAGTTCGCGTGCGACGCGCTCGAGATCCGGCGGATTGCGGCCGAGCATCTGCAGCAGCAGCCGCGACGGAAAATCAGCCAGCGTCTCGGCGTGATTGGAACGGATGCGCGATGCGGTTTCCAGTGTCGGCCGGACGTGGGTGAACTTGAATCCGGCCTTCATGTTTTCAACGGAATCGACCACGGCGAGCTGCGAGCGGGCCACGCCGATCATCAGTTGTGCCAGGTGCTGGGTCGTAATCTGGGTCATGGCTGGGTCTCCGGTGGCAATGAGGCGATAAAGTCTGCGGGCTTAGGCGATAACGCCGGCAGTCAGCTGTTTCCACTGCTGCTGCCAGAATTCGGCGGGGTCGCGGCGGAATCCGCTCTTGGCATACTGATGCCAGCGGCCGGCGACAAAACTCATCAGCGCGTTGGCTTCCGCAGCGGGCTCGACATCGGCGGCGATTTCGCCGCGCGTCGCGGCAAAACGCAGCGCCTGTTTCAGCGCGGCCTCCAGACGGTCATGGATCTGGTTGATGCGCGTCTGCAGCGCATTGTCCTCGGTGACCAGCGCATCGCCGATCAGCACCCGCGTCATGCCGCGGTTTTTCTGCGCGAAGCCGAGCAGCATGCCGATGATGGCTTCAGCCTGGCGCAGCCCGCTCTGCTCGTCGCTGGTGATCTTGTTGATCAGCGTGAACAGGGTGTCTTCTACAAAATCAATCAGCCCGGCGAACATGTCGGCCTTGCCCTTGAAGTGCCGGTACAGCGCCGCTTCCGATACGCCGATGCGCGCGGCCAGGGCCGCGGTGGTGATGCGTTCGGCCGAAGGGCCTTCAAGCATCTGGGCGAGCGTCTGCAGGATCTGGGTCTTGCGTTCTCCGCTGCGTGCCATGCCGTCCTCAGTACAGTGATGCTGCGTGAATGGAAAGATCGGTGATTCCGGTGATGCGTCTGTCAACATAACCGGGCGCCCGCTCCGCCTGCGATACCCACACGGTCTTCATCCCCAGCCGTTTCGCGGTGCGCAGGTTTTCCAGCGAGTCTTCGACCATGATACAGCGCCGCGGGCGCAGGTGATGCGCGCGGCACAAACGCAGAAATCCGTAGGCGTCGGGCTTGGGCCGGAAGCCGACGGTCTCAATGGAAAACACCGCTTCGAACAGGTCGGTAATGCCGAGCACGCGCAGCACGGCGCGGGCATAGTGCACCGGCGCGTTGGAAAACAGGTACTTGCGCCCGCGCAGCCGCTGCAGCACGTGGCGCAGGCGCGGCTCGCGCACGACCATGCGCTTCAGATCGGGAAACTGGTGGGTATGCCAGAGAAAATGCGCCGGATCGGTATTGTGGTGCTTGATCAGCCCGAGCAGGGTCGCACCGTAACGCTGCCAGTAGCGGCGGCGCAGC
>CBHTVL010000028.1:0-10883 GCA_966096475.1 uncultured Burkholderiales bacterium | reverse complement strand
CCAGGTTTATGCCGGCGATCCGGATGAAGCCGTGCCCGCACTGCCCGACCGGCCCTTCCTGCGCATCATGGCCGCGCAGCTGCGCGAACGTCTCGGCGAACAGACGCGTGTAACGCTGGAACGCGAAGGCATCGCCGGCGTCTGGGTCAGCTTCCGCATTGATACCGATGAATACTGGGTAGCGCTGCCGCGCGGGCGCATCGAACGCAATGAGCCGCTGCGCTGGATCGGCTGGGGCGCGCTGGTGCTGGCGCTGGCGGTGATCGGCGCCTTTCTCGTGGTTGCCCGCATCAACCGGCCACTGCGCGAACTGACACGTGCCGCCGAAATACTCGGCCGCGGCGCCACACCGACGCGCGTCACCGAAGGCGGTCCTGCGGAAATCCGCACCCTTGCCCGCGCTTTCAACCAGATGGCCGCCGACATCCAGCGCCAGGACGAAGAACGCGCACTGCTGCTGGCCGGCGTCTCGCATGACCTGCGCACGCCGCTGTCACGCATCCGCCTCGCACTGGAAATGCTCGATGATCACGGCAATGCCGATCTCAAGGCCGGCGTCGCCCAGGACATCGGCGACATCGACACCGCGATCGGCCAGTTCCTCGATTTCGCGCGGCCGGTTGATGCCGAACAGATCTCCGGTCAATCCGATCTCAATACGCTGGCACGAACAGTGATCGAACGTTACACGCGCAACGGCCGCGACATCGTCCTGCACGCCGGCGATACAGCGCCGCAGGCCCTGCGCAGCCAGGCCTTTCAGCGGTTGCTCGCCAACCTGATCGACAACGCGCTGCATCACGGCAACGGCACCGTTGAAGTCGCAACGGTGCGCGAAGGATCCTGCAATATTGTTGAAGTGCTCGATCGCGGACCCGGCATACCGTCCGCCGATGCGGTGCGCATGCTGCAGCCCTTCACCAGGCTGAACAGCGCGCGATCGACCAGCGGAACGGGACTGGGACTGGCAATTGTCGACCGCATCGCGCGCCTGCACGGCGGTCAGGTTCAGTTGCTGCCGCGCGAGGGTGGCGGGCTGCGCGCCCGCGTCGAACTGCCGCTCGCCTAACGGCGCAAGCGGAACGAGGTGTTGCGCAGCCGGATCGACAAGACCCGCGCCATCGCAAACAGAAAGTCGCGGGCCAGTGCAGGCTCGGCTTCGCCGAACTCGGCGAAGTTTTCATAAGGCAACAGCAGCAGCGTGCCGTCAGCCACCGCCCACACGTTCGCCGAGCGCGGCTGACTGTCAAAAAAGGATTGTTCCCCGAGAATGCTGCCGGTGGTGATACGTGCCAGCGAGGTCATGCTGACACCATCGACCTGGGTCACACCGACTTCGAGCATGCCGGCCGCCACCAGATACAGCGTGCGGTCCGCAGCGCCGCGCTGGATCACCACTTCGCTGGCGCGAAAATGCCGCGGCGTGGTACGGGCCAGCAGTTTTTGCCAATTGGCTTCTTCCCAATGCGGCAGCGCGAGCACGTCAGGCGCAGCGCGCGTGGGTTCCATGCGCTTGAAAACGGCAGCCCAGTCGATCTCGCTCATCGCAGTTCCTGACGCAACATGGAGAACAGGGATTATAAGGCCCGGCGCGTTCCGCGGCCTGCGCAATCAGTCGCCGGCCCGGCCTGCTGCGGTGACCGCATGGCTGATCAGGGCCACCGCTTCGGCGACGATGCCTTCACCGCGGCCGACAAAACCCAGCCTTTCCGCAGTCTTGGCCTTGATATTGACGTCATCAACCGTCACACCGAGATCAGCGGCGATATTGGCGCGCATCGCGGGAATGTGCGGCGCCATTTTCGGCGCCTGTGCAATGATCGTCGCATCGACATTAACCGCCGCGAGATTGCGCGCCTGCAGCAACTGCACGACGGCGCGCAGCAGCACGCGACTGTCGGCCCCTTTGTAACGCGGATCGGTATCCGGAAAATGTTTGCCGATGTCGCCCAGCCCGGCGGCGCCGATCAGCGCATCGCACAGCGCATGCAGCAGCACGTCGGCATCGGAATGCCCGGCGAGTCCGCGTTCGAAAGGAATGGTCACGCCCCCGATGATCAGCGGCCGTCCTTCAACCAGCGCATGCACGTCAAAACCCTGTCCGATACGCATTTTATTTCCCTGCAGTCTGTGAAGTCCGGGCGAGGATCAGTTCAGCCAGCGCCAGGTCTTCGGGATAAGTGATCTTGAAATTTTCCGCACTGCCCTGCACCAGACGCGGCTTCGCGCCGGTCTGCTCGACCGCACTGGACTCATCGGTGACCGCAGCAATGTCCGCACGCCGCAGCGCCTCGATCAGCACGCGATAGCGGAACATCTGCGGCGTCTGCGCCCGCCACAGGTGGTCGCGACCTTCGGTCTGAACCGCCTCTTGCGCGGCGTTCGCACGTTTCAGCGTGTCGGCCACCGGCACCGCCAGCAACCCACCCACTTCACTGTCACCGATTTCAGCAATCAGGCGGTCAATGTCGGTTGCACTCAGACAGGGACGTGCCGCATCGTGCACCAGCACCCAGTCATTGGCATCCAGCGCGTCATTCGCCGCGAGCAATCCGTTAAATACGCTGGCTGCACGGGTCTCGCCGCCACAGTACAGCGCGCTGAGCTTGGCCTCGCAGCCACGCCAGTCACAACGGCTGAACTGCGTGTCGCCCGGCGCGAGCACGACAAAAACCTGTTCGATGCGCGGATGCGCGCACAGGCACTGTACGGCGTGTTCGATCAGCGGCCGGCCGGCCAGCGGCGCATATTGTTTGGGCATGCCCGCACCCATGCGCGATCCGCTGCCGGCGGCAGGAATCAGGGCAACATAACGGGCTGCTGCGGTTTTGGCGGTCATGAGTGGTGTCAGGGACCAGGACATTCACGGCAGGGTTTATGCCGGAGCAGTCCCGACGGTCTCGCAATGCCCTCGTAATTTACTGATTTTATTGGCATTATAGCAGCGTGTTTCAGTAACCCGCCGCACACCGCAACACCACACTCCGCATCATGCCTCCATTCCCGCAAACCCTGCCGCCGGAAACCGGTCCGACCCTGATCGCGATCGCACGCGCTGCCATTGCCCGTCATCTGCATCTTGAAACACGCATCGCTAGTGCCGATGCCGACTGGCTGCAGACCAGGCAGGCCAGTTATGTGACCCTGCTGCAGGAAGGTCGCCTGCGCGGAAGAACCGGCACATTACAGGCGCACCGCACGCTGGCCGAAGATGTCAGGGCCAATGCCGTTGCCGCCTGCAAGGATCTGCGTTTCAAACCGCTGGGTCATGAAGAATTTGCGCACACGCGCATCGAGGTCTGCGTGCTGTCTGCCCTCGAACCCCTGCAAACCGCTGACGAGGCCGCAACCCTGGCACAGCTGCGCCCCGGAACCGACGGCTTGATTCTCGAATACGGCCGTCATCGCAGCAGTTTCCTGCCCGAGATGTGGAATCAATCAGCTGACGCCGCGGAATTTCTCGCCCAACTCAAGTATCAGGCCGGCCTGCCCCCGGATTTCTGGAGCCCCGAGGTCCGTATCGCGCGGTATACCGCGGTCAAATGGCAGGAAAACGAGTCTGACGATTGAACCCCTAGCAGCCGATCTGACCGCAAACGAATCCAATTGCACCGGACCAGAATATGCGGAATTTCTGATATGACGTGGCGGTTAATCCGTTCGCGATTTCCCTTGATTTAGCGTCGGAAAAGACTATGCTGAATCAATAAAATAACAACTTAAATAACAAGCTTAAACGTCTGCTGCATCAACGACCATGCCTCAAGCCATGGCGGCAGACCTCACTCCTTGACGGAGTAGCAGACTGATGCGCAACTGGAAGTTACCTGTTTACTCGACGCTGGCCTATGTGCTGGCCGGTTCATCGTGGATACTGATCGGGCATTTCCTGAGCAGTACGCTGTATCCAAATGACAACGCGTCGCTGTTCGAGCTGACCAAGGGACTGATCTTTGTCGGCATCACCGCCACTGTTCTGTTCATTGCACTGACCTATCTCGATCGCCGCAACGCCGACAATATGATCGCGGGCGATCTCGGTGCGGAATTCAGCCGCTCGCTGCGCCACGGCGATTTCGTTGTCCGCTGGCTGCCGGCGCTGGTGATCGCTCTTTATTGCGCCATTTTCCTGATCATTGCTGCCGCGCTGTGGTGGGTGCGCGAACACACCCTGCATGGCGGCGAACAGTCGGCGCTGGCCCTGCAGAAGGCGCAGGCCGTGCAGATGAGCAGCACACTCGACGTCATCAATTTCACGCTGCGTGATATTGCCCACGAAATCGCCGGCAGCCGGCAAGAACTGACGGCTGAACGGCTGCGCAGCTTCGTTCCCGACATCGCATCGTCGGTCGCCAACATCGGCTACACCGATGCTTCGGGCAAAGTCATTGCCCACACCAACCCCGCTGCCGCCAGCCTCGATCTGGGCTCACGGAGTTATTTCCAGTTTCATCGCGACAATGCCGACAGCGGCTTTCACCTCTCCGAGCCCTTCATCGGCAATGCAGTCTCGCGGGCGCTGGTCATCGCCAGCCGTCCGGTCATCACGCCGTCCGGAAAATTCGCAGGTATCGTCGCCGCCGTCATTGATCCCGCGATCTTCGGTGCTTACTGGCGGCAATCATCCGACTCCGACACCACGATTTCGGTCTACGACAGCAATGACAACCTGCTGCTGCGCAGCCCCTATCTGGAAACCGCCATTGGCCACAGCGGCTGGCAACCGCTGTCCACCATACCGGAAGTCAAAGAGGGGCGGTCCAAAGCCTTCCGCGCCGCCAGCCCCGTTGACGGCATCAACCGCGTCTATGGCGCCGGCGCCATACCCGGATACCCCAAGCTGCGACTGGTCATCGGCCTCAACCAGTCCCAGTTGCTGGAAAGCTGGCTGGCCTTCGCCATCACCAGCCTGACCATTTATCTGCTGGTCGCCAGCGGCCTCGCCGCACTGACTTTTGCGCTGCTGCGACAACTCCGTGAACGCCTGGTGCTGCAGCGCAAAGCCGCTGAACTGGCGCGTTATCCGCTGCAGAACCTCAATCCGGTACTGACAGTCACGCCGGCCGGCAAAAAACTGTTCCTGAACAATGCGGCACGGCAACTGCTCCAGGCCATCAAGGAACCGGCCGCGGCGGTACTGGAACGCGAGCTCGTCGCCATGACCGCCGAGAACAAGCCGGGCCTGCGCGAGTTCGCCATCGGAACCCATATCTGGTCGGCCTCCTATGTGCCGCATCCACCGGAATTCTGCGACATCTATCTGACGGACGTGACCACGGCAAGGCAGGGCGAAAACCTGCTGCAGCTGTTCTTTGAACTGCCCTTCCTCGGCATGGCCATCACCTCGCCGGAAAGCAAACAGTGGCTGCGTTTCAACGACCAGCTGTGCCATATCCTCGGCTACACGCGCAACCAGCTGATGGGAAAGACCTGGACCGAGCTCACCCATCCCGAAGACCTGAATACCGACGTCGCCGAATTCGATCGCGTCATGCGCGATGAAAGCGACGGCTACTCAATGGACAAACGATTCATCCGCGCCGACGGCGCCATCATCACCGCCGTGATTGACGTGCATGCCGTCCGCCGTCCGGACCGTTCGGTCGAATGTTTCCTCGCCACGATCCAGGACATCACCCAGCGCAAACTGGCCGAAGCCGCATTGCGCGAAAGCGAACAGAAGTTCAAGGCACTGGTTGAACAATCACTGATCGGCATCTACATCGTTGATGATGAAAACCTGATTTACGTCAATCCGCGCGCCGCGGAAATCTTCGGCTATGAACCTGAAGAACTGAGCGAAGTCGGTCTTGCCAAAGTGATCGCGCCGGAAGACCGTGCACTGGTCAGCGAAAACATCCGCAAACGCACTTCGGGCGGCGTTGAAACACTGCGCTACGAATTCCGCGGCATCCGCAAAGACGGGCATATCATCGAGGTCGGGGTGCACGGCAGCCGCACCACGCTCAACAACCGCCCTGTTGTATTGGGCGTGCTGCAGGACATCACCGACCGCAGGGCACAGGAAGTACTCGTCAAGAAATACATTGACCGCCTCGAACGTTCGATCATGTCCACCGTGCAGGCCATCTCGCATATGGTCGACCTGCGCGACCCCTATACCTCCGGCCATGAGCGGCGGGTCGGCGAACTGGCTGCAGCCATCGGCACCGAACTCGGCATGAGTGAGCATCAGGTCACCGGGCTGCGTGTCGCCGGCGGCGTGCATGATGTCGGCAAGATTGCCGTGCCCGCGGAAATCCTGTCCAAACCGACACGACTGTCGCCCGCCGAATTCGCCATCGTCAAAACCCACGCGCAGCAGGGTTACGAAATCCTCAAGGACATCGAGTTTCCCTGGCCGGTTGCAACGGCGGTGTGGCAGCACCACGAGCGTCTCGACGGCAGCGGATACCCGCGCGGACTGCGCGGCGACGAGATCAGCCTCGAAGCACGCATTCTCGCCGTTGCCGACGTCGTTGAATCGATGAGCACCCACCGCCCCTATCGTGCCGCACTGGGCCTTGATCCCGCCTTTGCCGAACTCGAATCCAAGTCCGGCTCTCTGTACGACCCGGCCGTGGTCGCGGCATGCCTGAAACTGTTCCGGGAAAAGGGCTATCAGTTGCCGACTTAAGGCTCGAGATTCGAAGCTGCACAAAGCCGCACAATCGGTTTAAAATAACAATAAAAACAAAAGGTTACAAAAATGCGCGCGCTGATGCAGTGGCTGGATCGCAACATCCTCGAACTCGGTCGCGAGATGCGGCTGTCCTATCTGCCGCCGCTGATGGTCTATATGGCTGCCGGCATTTCCGGACTCACCGGCATCGTCGGCACCTTCTTCGTCAAGGACTACCTCAGCCTGTCAGCGCAATTCCTCGCCGCACTCGGCTTCTGGGCCGGTGTGCCGTGGGCGCTGAAAATGCCCTTGGGTCATCTCGTTGATCTGATCTGGCGCTGGAAAAGCCTGCTGGTGTTTCTCGGCGCCGCGATGATCGCATCGAGCCTGCTGATCATGCTGGGTCTGCTCACGGACCGTGAAGCCATGTCGGCAATCATGTCGCCCGGCGCGTGGTACGTGGCCACCGTACTGCTCGGCGCCGTCGGTTATGTGGTGCAGGACGTCGTCGCCGATGCCATGACCGTCGAAGCCGTGCCGCATGTCGATGCGGATGGCCGGCCGATTGACGCAGCCAAACGCAAACTGATGAACACCACCATGCAGACCCTGGGGCGCGTCGCCATCATCGGCGGCGGCGTGCTGGTGGCGCTGATCAATCTGTATGTCTTCAGCGGCGCACATGCGCTGTCGGAAGACCAGAAAGTCGAGATCTACCGGCGCATCTACCTGATGGCGCTGTGCATCCCGGCGATTTCAGTGGCCGGCGTACTGATCGCCATGCTGCTGCGCCGGCGCGACGCGCAACGCCTGCGCGCGCAGGGACGCAGCGTCGCCGAGATCGAAAACCTGCTCGACAGCCATCAGGAAAAAACGCAGCCGAACTGGTGGATCCTCGGCGGCAGCGCGGCCTTTGTCGCCTTCACGCTGGGCATGGGCTTCAGCGACATTCCCTTCAACCAGGAAATCATTTTCGCCGGCTCCTTCGGCATCATCGCCTTCCTGCTGTTGCGGCTGACCCGCGAACTGGAAGCCGATGCCCGCAACACCCTGCTCGGCACGGTCATTGTCATTTTCGTGTTCCGCGCGATTCCCGGCCCGGGGGAAGGCGTCACCTGGTGGTTCATCGACGAACTGAAGTTCGACCAGCAGTTCATCTCGGTGCTGTCGCTGATCGGATCGGTGCTGACGCTGTTCGGCATGTTCCTGTTCCGCCGTTTCATGGCCGACCATTCGATCGCCTACGTGGTCGGTTTCCTGACCGTACTCGGCGGGCTGCTGTCCCTGCCCTATGTCGGCATGGTGTTCGGCCTGCACCAGTGGACCGCAGCCGCCACCGGCGGCGTGGTCGACGCCCGCTTCATCGCTCTGGTCAATACCGCACTCGAATCGCCGCTGGGACAGATCGCGATGATTCCGATGCTGGCATGGATCGCCAACTCGGCGCCGGGACATCTCAAGGCCACCTATTTCGCGGTGATGGCCTCGTTCACCAATCTGGCGCTGTCCGCCTCGTCCCTCGGCACCAAGTACCTCAACCAGATCTATATGGTGTCCCGGGAGGTCAGGGACAAGAGCGGTGCAGTCACCACGCCGGCTGACTACAGCCAGCTCGGTGAACTCCTGATCGTGCAACTGATCATAGCCATAAGCCTGCCGTTTGCCGCCATCGCGGTCATCCGCATGCTGCGGCTGCGCAGCGCCTGAACGGCTTACACTGAAGCGCCATGGACCTGAACGAACCGAATCTCACCGACACTACGGACCTGATTCTCAGGGCCGTGGCCTTTGCCGCGCACAAACACCGCGACCAGCGGCGCAAGGACAAGGAAGCCTCGCCCTACATCAACCACCCGATCGAACTGGCGCATGTGCTGTGGGACGAAGGCAATGTGCGCGACCCCCTGGTGATTGCCGCCGCCCTGCTCCATGACACGCTGGAAGACACCGAAACCTCCTGGCAGGAACTGCGCGGCGAATTCGGCGAGGAAATCGCCGACATCGTGCTCGAAGTGACTGACACGCAATGGATCAAGAAGGAAGTGCGCAAACGCCTGCAGGTGGCCAAGGCCAAACATTCCAGCGAACGCGCGCGACTGGTCAAACTCGCCGACAAGATCTGCAATGTGCGCGACCTCGGCACCCGCGCGCCCGCCAACTGGTCGCTGGAACGCAAGCGCCAGTACTACGACTGGGCCAAGGAAGTGGTTGACCGCCTGCGCGGCACCCACGTCGAACTGGAACGCCGTTTTGACGAAGTCTACGCCTTGAAACCCTGACCCCCGCCGGGCACGGAGTGTGCGATATTCGCGTTTTTCCCCAACAGAAAACGCGCCGCCATGAAAATCACCCATGCCAGCACCGCCCTCGTCGCACTGCCCCAGATTGAACCGCTGGCCGACGGCCCGACCCCCCCGGGGTCGAAAAATTTCGTTGCGCTGAAACTCGGCACCGACCAGGGCGTTGAAGGCATCGGCTTCACTTTTTTCGGCGGCTCGCTCGACAAGGCATTGCTGACGGCGGTGCAGGCCTTCGGCGACCTGATCATCGGCGAAGACCCGATGCGTATCGAACAGATCGTCGGCAAAATCCGCGCCTCCACGCCGGCCGGACCGGCGGGCATCGCCACGCTGGCGCTGTCGGCGATCGACATCGCGCTGTGGGACATCAAGGGCAAGGTACTGAACCAGCCCGTCGGCAAACTCGCCGGCGGACACCGCAACCGCATCAACACCTATGCCAGCGGTGCGCTGATGCGCCACTTCCCGCTGGACCAGCTCGAGAAATCCGCCGTGCTGCTGAAGGAACGCGGCTTCAAACAGATGAAAACCCAGCTCGCCCTGCCCGGCGACACCAATCAGGTGAAGGAAGTCGAACATATCAAGGTCATCCGCGAAGCCGTCGGTTATGAAATCGACCTGATGTGCGACATCAACCAGCGCTGGGATGTGCGTCAGGCGATCTCCATCGGCAAGCAGGTTGATCCCTATCGTCTGTTCTGGCTGGAAGATGTCACCGCACCCGATGACTACGACGGCCTCGCGCGCGTCGCCAATGCCCTCGACACGCCCATCGCCTGCGGCGAATACCTCTACGGCATCGCGCCCTTCCGCCAGATGCTCGAAGCGCGTTCGGTCGACATCGTAATGATCGACGTGCTGCGTGCCGGCGGCATCACCCAATGGTTAAAGATTGCAGGTATGGCGGAAGCCTTCAACATCCCGGTGGTCAGCCACCTCGCACCGGAAATCCATGTGCATCTGGTGTCCGCGATCCCCAACGGTCTGACCGTCGAATACATGCCTTGGTCCTTTGGCCTGTTCCGCGAAGTGCCGCACCCCAAGGACGGTCAACTGACGGTGCCGCAGAAGCCGGGGCTCGGACTGGAGTTCGATCCGAAAACGGTCAAGTTCAACTGATCCGGCCACGCAGCACAAAAAGAAAAGGGGCGGAAGATTCCGCCCCTTTTTTTACATCCTGACTATTAAAGCCCTCAGAACTTCGCACCGCTGCGTTTAACCACGTCCGCCCATTTTTTCATGTCATCGAGCATGAACTGGCGGAACACTTCCGGCGAGTTGGTTACCGGCTCGGAGCCGTTGGAATCAGCGATCTTGGCGAATTCAGCCGACTTCACGTAGGCCGCGATGTCGCCGTGGATTTTGGTCAGGATCGGTTTCGGCAGTTTCGCCGGCGCCGCCACGCCATACCAGCCGACAACCTCGAATCCCGGGATTACTTCGTTCATCGCCGGAATATCCGGTGCCGTCGCCAGGCGTTTGGCGTTGCTCACCGCAATGCCGCGCAGCTTGCCCGAACGCACATGGGTAAACGCACCGGCCAGCCCCATGAAGTTGTAGTGATATTCACCGGTGATCAGGCCCACCGCAGCAGGACCGGTCCCTTTGTAGGGAATATGCTGGCTCTTGATGCCGGCCATCAGATTGTAGAGTTCACCGGCGAGGTGGCCGCCGCTGCCGATACCCGCGGAACCGAAATTGATCGGGTCCTTGGTGGTCTTGGTCCACTGCACGAATTCCTTGGCGGTTTTCGCCGGGTGCGAGGGATTGACCACCAGCAGCAGACCGGCCGCCGTCATCTGGCTGATCGGCGTGAAATCATTAACCGGGTGATAAGGCAGCTTGGGGATGATCGCCGCGTTCACCGTGTGCTGGTGATAGGGAATGAACAGCGTGTAGCCGTCGGGCAGCGAATCCTTGGTGATCTCCGCGCCATTGACGCCGGAAGCACTGCCCCGATT
>CBHTVL010000027.1:0-10888 GCA_966096475.1 uncultured Burkholderiales bacterium | reverse complement strand
GGCGAGATCAGCTACGAGGATGCGCTGCGCAACGCCGACTCGATGAACGAACTGCGGCTGATGATCAAGCTCAACAGCAAGGACGCCAAGGACAAGGACGTGATGACCGGCATTGAGCATCTGAACCTTGTCTGACCGGCATTCAGACGCAGGACAACGCCGGCCGCAGCGCCGGCGTTTTTCTTGATGGATATCCCTTTCAGCATCCCCTTTGATCTGCCGACTTATGCGGCCTGCGCGGCGATCATTCTCGGCGCCTACGTCATTTTCGGCATCACCACCTTCGGCGCGGCGATGTTCACGGTGCCGGCGCTGTCGTACTTTTTTCCGCTGAATTTTGTGTTGCCGATGTGCGTGCTGCTCGACGTGTCCGCGGCACTGGCGCTGGGGTCGCGCTTCTCGAAAGAGGCGGATCGCGGCGAACTCAAATGGATGGCGCCGTGTTCACTTGCCGGCGCGGTGGCCGGCGTCACCGCGCTGGTGACGCTTCCGCAGCAGGCAACGATTGCCGCCTTCGGCCTGTTTCTGTTGTGTTACGGCCTGTATTCGCTGTTCGCCGGCGCGCCGCAGATCGGCATTGCACGCCATCCCTGGGCGGTGATTTCCGGATTCTGCGGCGGTGCTGCCGGTACGATGTTCGGTGTCGGCGCGCCGCCGTATGCGATCTACCTGTCGCGCCGCCTGCCGGACAAGGCGGTGTTGCGTGCGACGCTGTCGAATATGGTGCTGCTGTCGACCTCGATCCGCGCGCTGGTATTCCTGGTCGGCGGACTGGTCCTGATTGATCGTGTCATCGGTGCAGTGCTGCTGCTGCCTTTTGCGCTCGGCGGCATCTGGGCCGGGCATCACATCCAGCTCAGCGTATCGCGCGAAGCCCTGCTGAAAGTGATCGGTGTGCTGCTGTTGCTGATCGGCGGGTCGCTGATCATCCGCGTGCTGCGCGGTTAGGCTTTCGGCGGCGCGTCCTTGCGCATGAAGCCGGCAACCATTTCAAAGCGGAACAGCCGGCATTCCAGCGCGCCGTTGAACAGCGGCGTGCGTTTGGACGGTTTTAATCCGATCAGCTTGGCCATGCGCAGATCACCGGTGAGTATGAACGCCGTCCAGCCGGCGTAACGTTGTTTCAGCACGTCGCCGACTTTCGGATACCAGTCGGCGAGATCATCGAGTTCTTCCATGCGCACGCCGTAAGGCGGGTTGGTGATCAGCAGACCCGCAGCGACCGGTGGCTTCGAATCCTCAAAGCTGCATTGCTTCAGCGCAATTTGCGATTCAAGACCCAGCGACACAACGTTGCGGGTGGCAATGGCAATCGCATCGCCGCTGCGGTCAAAACCGTAAATATCTGTTTTTATTGATTTATTTTCACGGGTTGCCGCCTGTTCACGCAGCGCGGCCCAGTCTTTGGCGTCATGGTTGCGCAGCTTTTCAAAACCGAAGCTGCGGCCCAGTCCCGGCGCACGGTTGCGTGCCATCAGCGCGGCTTCGACGAGAAAGGTGCCGCTGCCGCACATTGGATCGAGCAGCGGCTGATCCGGCGTCCAGCCCGCCAGTTTGAGAATGCCCGCGGCGAGGTTCTCGCGCAGCGGCGCTTCACCGGCGGCAGTGCGCCAGCCGCGCTTGAACAGTGCATCGCCCGAAGTGTCGAGATAAAACACCGCATCATCACGCGTCAGGAAGACATGGATGCGCACATCGGGGGCGCGGGTGTCGACATCGGGGCGCAGGCCTTCGGTATCACGCAGCACGTCGCAGACGGCGTCTTTCACGCGCAACGTGACGAAGTCGATGCTCTGCAGCGGGCTTTTGATCGCCGCGGTATCGACACGGATGGTCTGCTTCGGTCCGAACCATTGCGCCCAGCGGATTTTTTTGGCCGCAGCAAAAATGTCGTTCTCGCTGCGGTAGCTGCAGTGACCGACACGCCACAACACCCGGCTGGCGATGCGGCTTTCGAGATTGACGCTGCGGCACAACGCATAGGGGCCGCGGAAGCCGGTGCCGCCGTCAGCGATTTGCACATCGGCAGCGCCGAGTGTTTTCAGTTCGTCGGCGAGTACGCCTTCAAGTCCGCGCGGGCAGGTGGCGAAAAATTGTTCCATGTCAGGGGCGTACAGCCAGTTCCACAAAAATTTCGAATTCGACGCGCTGCCAGGGATTGCGCGCCTCTTTCAGGTTGACGATGCGCGCCTGCACCGGTGCGCCGCGGTCGATCTGTCGTGCGACATCGCGATTGTCGCGGCGCGGTACATAACCCAGGGGCTGGCCTTTCCATTCCACGCGTATCGCATTGGCATCGTGCGGATTCTGCGGTTCGCGCACCAGTGTCAGCGGATCGCCGACACGCATGTTGTCCCACAGCACCTTGCCGTCGTAATACTGGAATCCGGCCAGCGGCGACTGCTGCACGATGATGCGCGCTTCGGCGGCGCAGGCGGTCTGCAGCGCCAGCGACAGCGCGATGATTGCGGCAAAGCGGAGCACGGGGATCAGAACGGCTTCAGTACGACGAGGATCAGCGTAGCGAATAGCGCCAGCACCGGAATCTCGTTAAACCAGCGGAACCAGACATGCGAACGGGTGTTGCGCTTCTGTTCGAATTTTTTCAGCAGGCTGCCGCAGGCATGGTGGTAACCGATCAGCAACACGACCAGCACCAGTTTGGCGTGCAGCCAGCCGCCGCTGATGCCGTAGCCCAGCCACAACCACAGGCCGAATATCAGCGCCGGCACGGCGAGGAGTGTCATGAAGCGATAAAGTTTGCGCGCCATCAGCAGCAGGCGTGCGTAGGAGGTTTCATTGTCCTCCATCGCCAGATTGACGAGGATGCGCGGCATGTAGAACAGGCCCGCGAACCAGGAGATCACGAACAGCAGATGGAAGGTTTTGACCCAGAGCATGGCGTCGATGTTACTGCAGAAGCCGGCGTCGGGTCAGCGCCAGTGCAATCCAGGCGCTGCCCGCGGCATAAGCGGCGAGTACCGCGATATGCAGCAGCCAGTCGGCGGGAACCGTGCCGTTGACCAGCGGACGGGCGAGGGCGACGGCGTGGGTCAGCGGCAGCAGTTGCGCCAGAATCTGCGCTGCCGCCGGCAATTCATTCAGCGGGAAAAACACGCCGCATAACAGCATCATCGGCGTCACGCACAGCGTGAAGTAGTACATGAAAAAGTCATAACTCGGCGACAGCGCCGTCATGATCAGGCCGAGTCCGGCAAAGGCGAGGCCGGTCAGGAAAATCAGCGGAATCACCGCGATTGCCAGCGGCGACGGCACCAGACCGAGCACCGCAGCGACGATCAGTACCGCGCTGCCTGACAGGAAACTCTTGCTGGCGGCCCACACCCATTCACCGAGCAACACGTCGTCCAGCGTCAGCGGCGCGTTAAGGATGGCATCCCAGGTTTTCTGCATGTGCATGCGCGAAAACGCCGAATACATGGCTTCGAAGGACGCGCTCATCATCGTGCTCGAGCAGATGACGCCGGATGCCAGGAAAGCGATGTACGACAGGCCGCTGACGTCTTCGAGCATGCGGCCCAGCCCGTAACCAAGACCGAACATATAAAGCAGCGGATCGGCGAGGTTGCCGAGCATCGACGGAATCGCCAGCTTGCGCCAGACCAGCAGATTGCGCCGCCAGACATGCAAAAAGCGCAGGCTCAAACGGGGCGGTGACCAGTGTTGTGCGGCCATATCAGTCCCTGAGGTCGCGCCCGGTGAGTTTCAGAAACACGTCTTCGATATTGGCGCGGCGGTGCAGATAACGCAGGTCGCCGCGTCCGTCGAGGTCGGCCATCAGCGGCGCCGGATCGTTGGTGTAACAGAAAATGGTTTCGCCGGTGACTTCGCAGCGCTCGGCATGGCGGCGGCCGAAAGCCTCGGCCCAGTCGGGTGCGCCTTCACCGTAGACTTCGACGACATGCGGTTCGACATGTTGTGCGATCAGCGCCCGCGGATCGCCGCCGGTGATGATCTTGCCGTGATCCATGATCGCGATGCGGCCGCACAGACGCTCGGCTTCTTCCATGAAATGCGTTGTCAGCAACAGCGTCTTGCCCTGTTTCAGCAGATTGCGCAGGCGCTCCCAGATTACGTGGCGGGCCTGCGGATCGAGTCCGGTGGTCGGTTCGTCGAGGAACAGCAGCTCTGGATCGTTGATCAGTGCGCGGGCCAGCGTCAGCCGGCGTTTCATGCCGCCGGACAGGGTCTGGATGCGGGTGTCGGCGCGGCTGGACAGTCCGGCGAATTCGAGCAGCGCCGGGATGCGCTCCTGCAGTGTCGCATCGGGAATGTCGAAGTAACGGCCGAATACGCGCAGGTTCTCGCGGATGGTGAAGTCGGGATCGAGATTGTCGAACTGCGGCACCACGCCGATGCGCGCGCGGGCCTCGCGTCCCTGCTGCGGCACATCGTATCCCAATACCGTAATGCTGCCGCTGTCGGGGCCGGTCAGGCCAAGGCACAACCGCAAGGTCGTGGTCTTGCCGGCACCGTTGGGTCCGAGCAGGCCGAAACATTCGCCGGGTTGCAGTGCGAGATCGACGCCGCAGACGACTTCCTTGCCGCCGTAGGACTTGCGCAGTCCCGCAACAGTGAGCGGCGATACCGTGTTCATGCGCAATGCACGCGCACGATCTGCGCGAGCAGGTGCAGACGGCCGTGGAAAAAGTGTTCGCCGCCGGGGACCACCACCACCGGCAATTGCTGCGGACGCGCCCAGTCGAATACCGCCGCGAGCGGCACGACTTCGTCATGTTCGCCGTGAATGACCAGTGTGTTGGCCGGCACGGCTTCGGTCGGAAAACGGCTCACTGCCGGGCCGACCAGCACCAGCCGTTCGGCGGTAACTTGCTGCGCGACACGTGTCTGCACAAAAGCGCCGAAGGAAAAACCGGCAAGCAGCAGCGGCATTTCGCCGAAACGTTCCTTGGCATAACGGATGACGGCGATGATGTCGTCGGTTTCGCCGTTGCCCTGATCGAAGGCTCCTGCGCTGGCACCGACGCCGCGGAAATTGGGGCGGATGACGACGTAACCGAGGCCGAACAGCGTCTTGGCCAGCGTGGTGACAACCTTGTTGTCCTTGGTTCCGCCCTGCACCGGATTCGGATGCGCGATCACCGCGATGCCGCGGCGCGGCAGGCCGGGATCATTGAGATCGGTTTCCAGTGCGCCGGCAGGACCGTTGACGACCAGGCGTTCCAGCGTGGACGGCGGCATCGGGCGGAGTTCAGTGGCGGTCATCAGGTGAATCGTGCAGCAGCGGCAGGATCAGATTTTCAGCCGTTCGACGACGCGGCCGTGCTGCAGATGCTCGGTGACGATTTCGTCGATGTCTTCACGGTCGACATAGGTGTACCAGACGGCTTCGGGATAAACCACCAGCACCGGACCTTCATCGCAGCGATCCAGGCAGCCGGCCTGGTTGATACGGGTCTTGCCTTCGCCGGAGAGCCCCAGCGCCTTGACCTTTTTCTTGGCGTAGTCGCGCAGATCCTGCGCGCCATGGTTATTGCAGCAGTTCGCGCCGGGTTCGCGCTGGTTGCAGCAGAAAAACACGTGGTGTTTGAAGTGGCTCATCGGGAGTGTTGGTGCGGGCGTGTTGAGGCTGAACGGGGCCGCAATGCGGCCAAGCGGGGATTATAACCGCGGGGGACCTTGCTCAGCGCTGTGAATACTTGCGTGCCGTGCCCCGCGACAGGGCGACGGGATATTTGCGCGCATTGAGCTTCATCTTGCGCTGCGCCGCCTGCAGCAGGTCGATATCGAGCACATCGGTCAGCCGCAGCAGATAAAGCAGCACATCGGCGACTTCTTCCTCGACGGCGCGCCGGTCGCCGGCCTTGAGGTTTGCGCTTTGTTCAGGTGTCAGCCATTGAAAACATTCGACCAGTTCGGCCGCTTCAACACTCAGCGCCATCGCCAGATTCTTCGGCGTATGAAACTGCTGCCATTCGCGCGCCTCGGCGAAACGGCGCAGATCGGCGCGCAGGCCGGGCAGGGTGGCGGATGGTTTGCGGGGCATGGATTTCTCCGGATTCAACGGCGGTTCGGGGCGTAGCGCAGCGGCAGGCTGACCAGCAGGAACAGCAGGGTCAGGAAGGGCCACAGATCGGACAGGGCGCGGATCATGCTGCTGAAGCTGAGGAAGTGGCCGACCCGGCCCGGCAGCAGATGAATGGGCACACTGCGGTAGGGATTCTCCGGCGTGCAGTTGACCAGGATCACCGCGGCGGCGAGGGCCAGCAGGGCTGCGAGACCCCGTCCGCGCGGCGGCAGGCGGACCAGCGGCAGCAACAGCAGGATTGCGGCGACGAGGCCCATGACAAAACCCGGCGTCAGCCAGTTCCAGGGCGTCGGTGTGCGCAGGATCAGCCAGGCCGCAGCGGCTTTCAGCAGGGCAGCGCCGGTGATGAGCAGCAACAGCGCGCGCCAGTAATCCCAGCCGATGCTGCGGGCAACGCTGGCCAGCAACAGCCCCATGCCCAGAATGCTGAGCATTACCACGCCGGCTTCGGCGTAACGGTACGATTCCGGCGTGTAGGCAAAACGCGCCGCCAGCTCGAGGCTGCCGCGGAAGTCGCCGTTGCCCATATTGATCGGCGCCGCATGCAGCTGGGTCAGCAGCCACAGTCCGGCCAGCACCAGCACGGCGTCACCGCGCGGGCCGCCGATAAAACCGCTGCTGCGCAGCAGGGCCAGTCTTTCGCCGAAACGGTGGCCCGGCGCAAACAGCGGTGCGATCAGCGCGCCGACCGTGCCGCCGCAGGCATTGACCAGTACATCGGTGGCGGAGGCAATGCGCATCGGTAGATACTGCTGGGCGGACTCGAGTGAAATGCTCAGCACCGTGCAGGCGACCGCTGACAGCAGCGCGGCAGGACGCGGATGCAGGCGCGCGCACAGCGCCAGGGTCAGCAGGAAGCCGAGCGGCAGGTAGGCGGCGAAATTAAAGCCGATGTCTTCAACGGTAATCCATCGCGGCCACGGCGCGAACAGGAAAGCGCCGAAGGGCGTGCTTTCCATGCGCCAGCCGCTGAAGGGTTGCAGGCTGGCATAGATGATCACCAGACTGTAAGCTAGCGCCGCCATGGCAGCGACGCGATATCCGCGCGACCGGAAATCGTGCGGCATGGCACCCGCTGTGTAATCCGGCATCATTCATGAAATTCTACGATATCTTCAACGGCGACGCCGACGGCATTTGCGCGCTGCACCAGCTGCGGCTGGATGAACCCCGCGACGCCGAGCTGGTCACCGGCGTCAAACGCGACATCGCGCTTGTGGCGCGCGTCGATGCGCAGGCGGGCGACAGCCTGACCGTTCTCGATGTTTCGCTGCGTACCAATGCCGCCGGCGTTGCGCGGGCGCTGCAACGGGGCGCGACCATCGAATATTTCGACCACCACGCCGCCGGCGATGTGCCGCAGCACCCGTCCTTTCGCGGGCACATCGATACCGCCCCCGATATCTGCACCAGCCTGATTGTCGACAGCCATCTCGCCGGCCGGCACCGGCTGTGGGCGGCGGTGGCTGCGTTCGGCGACAACCTGGTCGAATCGGCAATCCGTGCCGCGCAGCCGCTGGAACTCGATCACACCGAGCTCGCGCGCCTGCATGAACTGGGTGAGGCGATCAATTACAACGCCTATGGCGAGAGCATCGACGATCTGCATTACCATCCGGCGGATCTGTACCAGTTGATCGCGCCGTATCGCGATCCACGACATTTCATTTTTGACGAACCGGTGTTCGAAGTGCTGAAGCAGGCCGGCGCCGAAGATCTGGCGCGCGCCGAAGACCTGAAGCCCGAATTTGCCAATGACGCCGCTGCGCTGTATGTGCTGCCGGATGCGGCGTGGAGCCGGCGGGTCAACGGCGTGTTCAGTAATCGCCTGGCGCAGACGGAACCGCAGCGCGCGCATGCCGTGCTGGTGACCAGGGCCGATGGTTATGTGGTCAGCGTGCGTGCCCCGCGCAACAATCCGGTGGGTGCCGAGACGCTGTGTTCGGCATTTGCCACCGGCGGCGGACGGCAGGCGGCTGCGGGGATCAATCTGCTGCCGCAGCAGGATCTGGCGCGGTTTGCAGACGCCTTCCGCGCCGCCTACAAATAATCAATAAAAACAATTATTTATTGATGCTGTTCGACGCTGGACGGGATGCGCCGGGATGGCGGCCCGGCAAATCCATTTCCAGCAGGACAAACGCGGCGATCCACAATATCGCGTCGTAACCGTCCAGCCACGCACCCTGCAGCCACCACGCCGCGGCGACCGCCGTCAGTGCGGTATAGAGCAGGATCGCGGCAGCAAGGGCGGCACGCCGTTGCTGCGCCATCCACGCCGGCGCGCGGATTTCCAGTTCAAGCAGGATGACCACGCCGATCCACAGCCAGGCATTGGCAGCATCCAGCCATTCGCCTTCTTCGATAAAAGCCGTTGCCGCCCAGACGATGGCGGCGGTCGCCAGCAGGCGCAGGCCGTCGAGTGCCAGCGCGGTTCGCGGGCGAAGCATCCATGCCGGTCCGCGGGTTTCCAGTTCGAACAGCAGCAGCAGGGTGAACCAGGCGAAAGCATCGAGGGTTTCGCTGATGCGGCCGGTGGCGGCGTAAAACGCGGCGTTGACGCCGAGCAGCAGCAACAGTGCCGCTTTGATCAGGAATAGGCGCGGCACAGGCTTGCGGGGCTGCGCTCAGCCGTGATGGTGCGGCGGTTGCAGGTGCGGCTGTGCGTGGTGATGGGGCGGGTGTTCGTGGTGTTGCGCGACGCCGTAACGCTGCGGCAGCAGCGAACCGATGAGCATGCCGAACGCCGACACCACCAGACCGATCAGTTGCGGCGGGATCAGACTGGCTTCACCGACCAGAACCTCAACGAGGATCCATGAAATCAGTCCGCCCAGCGTCGCCGCCAATGCGCCCTGCGTGGTCGCGCGTTTCCAGAACGCACCGACGACCAGCGGTACGAAGGCGCCGGCCAGCGTGATTTTGTACGCCGATTCAACCATGTGAAAAATCGACGACTCCGAGTTGAGCGCGAACAGCAGCACAATCGAGGCGAAGGTCACGATGGTGACACGCATGATCCACAGGAACTTGCGGTCAGAAATATGCGGAAAATAACCCTTGACGATGTTCTCGGCGAACATCACCGAAGGTGCGAGCAGCGTCGCCGACGAGCAGCTCATGATCGCCGACAGCACGGCACCGAAAAACAGTATCTGCGCGAACAGCGGCATGTGCTGCAGCACCAGCGTGGGCAGGATCAGCTGCGAGTCTTTTTCCAGCAGATTGTTGAACAGCTGGGGATCGATCAGCGTTGCCGAATAGGCGATGAACATCGGCACGAAGGTGAAGCAGAAGTAGATCGAGGCGCCGAGCAGCGAACCGGCGACGGCGATTTTGGCGGATTTCGCCGACGTCACGCGCTGGAACACGTCCTGCTGCGGCAGTGAACCCAGCATCATCGTCAGCAATGCGCCGAGGAAGGTCAGCCACATCCACGGGTCGGGCGGCGGGAAGAATTCGAACTTGCCGGCCTGGGCGGCATGCTCAATCACCACGCCGGCGCCGCCGGTCATGCCGCTGACGGTCCAGGCGATGAACAGCAGCCCGCCCATGCTCACGGTCATCTGCACGAAATCGAGGATGGCGACCGAGAACATGCCGCCGAAAGTGGTGTAGGTCAGCACGATCGCCGCGCCGATGACCATGCCCAGCTCGGGACTGACCGCACCATTGGTGATGACGCTGAAAATCAGCCCCATCGCCTTGATCTGCGCCGAGACCCAGCCGAGATAGGAGCCGACGATGCACAGCGAGGTGATCACTTCGACCGTGCGGTTGTAGCGCATCCGGTAGAAATCACCGACGGTGAGGATGTTCAGCTTGTAGAGCTTGTTGGCGAAAAACAGGCCGGCGATGACCAGGCACAGCGAGGAGCCGAAAGGATCGGCGACCACACCGGAGAGACCGTCCTTGACGAACTGCGCGGAGACGCCGAACACCGCTTCGGCGCCGAACCAGGTGGCGAACACCGTGGCGGTGACGATCGGCAGCGGCAGCGAACGGCCGGCGACGGCAAAGTCCTTGGTGTTATGGACGCGGGTCGCAGCCCACAGGCCGATCCCGACGGAAACCATCAGATAGGCAATCACAAACCACAGCAGCATCGCAAATCCCCTTTTGCCGGTGGATTATAGCCGCGGGCGATGCAATTACGACAGCCGTTGCAGGACCAGCAGCGCGGCCAGCAGTCCGATGGCAATGCCCAGCAGCCAGGTGTTGCGGCGTTGCTGCTTCAGCAGCGCATCAAGATGCGATCGCAGCGCGGCTTCAGGATCGCGCGCCAGGAACTGCTCGGTCAGCCGCGGCAGCTGCGGCAGCAGCTCGCTCCAGAACGGCAGTTCCTCGCCGATACGGCGCACCAGACCGCGCCAGCCGATCTGCTCCGACATCCAGCGCTCGAGGAAGGGCTTTGCGGTCTGCCACAGGTCGAGGTCGGGGTCGAGATCGCGTCCCAGGCCTTCGACATTGAGCAGGGTTTTCTGCAGCAGCACCAGCTGCGGCTGGATTTCGATGTTGAAGCGGCGCGAGGTCTGGAACAGGCGCAACAGTATCTTGCCGAAAGAAATGTCCTTCAGCGGTTTGTCGAATATCGGTTCGCAAACCGCGCGGATCGCGGTTTCGAATTCATCAACCCGGGTACCCGGCGGCGCCCAGCCGGACTCGACATGGACTTCGGCGACGCGGCGGTAGTCGCGGCGGAAGAAGGCGATGAAATTGCGCGCGAGATAACGTTTGTCGGTCTCGGTCAGCGTGCCCATGATGCCGAAATCGAGCGCGACATACTGGCCGTTGCCGGCAACGAGGATGTTGCCGGGG
>CBHTVL010000026.1:0-10968 GCA_966096475.1 uncultured Burkholderiales bacterium | reverse complement strand
GGTGCTGGACACATTGATCGGCGCCGGCCTGTCACGGGTGCCGTCTTCCATATAGTTGACCGCCATGCAGTCGACATTGGTCGGCCGGGGCAGCGGCGGGCGGATTTTCACCTGCTTCACCGGCAGGCCGGCGCCGGCAGCGGCGGCGCGTTCGATGCTGCCGCGCACATCGGCCCAGCGTTCAATGACGCCGTTGATCAGATTACCGGGTCCGGTATGCGGAATATTCTGTACCGCTGCCGTGACATCGACGACATTGTCGCCCTTCAACACACCCAGACGGAAATCATTGAAATACATGAGCTTCATGGCTGTCCCTCGCTTTGGTGGTTACTGCCGGAAATAAACCTGTCGCCGTCACAACCGGCTGTTTTTGATTTTCAGGTCTTACGCTCCTCGGGACACCGCGCGGCCTTGTGCTGCACCGTCACTTGGTATGAAGGCATCTTATGCCGCAGCGCAGCCCTGCGCAAACTTTCCAGCCGGCACCGGCGCGGCGTATGATGGCGCAGCAGTGCGGTGTCCGCTCCGGTCGGAGGGGACGGAGGAGCCGGTCACTTGAATCGCAAGGGGAGCGCATATGAAATCTGAAACGATCTCGCTGCAACGCCGCCATCTGATGATCGCCGGTGCAGTCACCGCCGTCACTGCCGGCTCGCTGTACGCCGCAGCACAGACCTTCGGTTCCAAACCCGCAGCGCGAGCAGGTGCCGCAGCAGGCACATCACTGCTTGCCTCCGGCCGCATCGTCACCGCCGACGGCAAACCGCTGGCCGGCGCCGCCATCCTCGCGCGCCAGCTCTGCACCGGCAGCGAACCCTGCCGGACCACCACCGACGCCGATGGCCGTTTTGTGTTCCAGACCGCAACGCCGCAAGGCGCGCAGCCGATGCTGGTTTACGTGACGCATGCAGACATTGCAGATACAGATATTGAATCCTTTCACGCAGAAGTACGCTTCGACCGCGGCAGCGATGCCCTCAACGTCGTCTACGCCGAAACGCGTCTGGATAGCGACACCCTGCGCGCCAGCTTCGGCCTGACCGTCGGCTGAATGCAGGCCTGATTGCATTGCACATGACCGCCGGCGCAGCCGCTGCGCCGGTGTGTTGCAGAACCTGCGGCATTTCATCCCCGACAGCAAGACATGGATCACGGCATCTGGGCCATCTGGTACGACATCGCGCCTGAACACAAGGCGGCGTACCTCGACTGGTTTCACCGCGTTCACATTCCCGAAAAACTCTCGCGCCCCGGCTACCGCTGGGCCGCGCATTACGAACTCGGTCACGGCGGACGCGGCGCCGGTTATGTCGCGCTGTTCGGCGGCGACAGCACGCACACCTTTCTCAATCCCAGTCCCGGCCAGCTCGCCACACGGCAAAGCCCCGAAACCAAACAATTCATCGGCATGCGGCGCAATGCCGCCGCCGCCATCCTCGCCGAAGAAATCCGCATCGACGGCCCCGACGCCGCGAAACGCAGCCCCGGTCTGACCGCCGCACCGGTGATCCAGATCGGTCATTTCAATGCGCCGTCACCGCAGGTCGAAGACGACCTCGGGGGCTGGTATGCGCAGGAACGGTTTCCGCTGCTGCAAAAACTGCCGGGCGTCATCGGCACACGCAAGCTTCTGGCCGGCGTCGGTGCGCACAAACACGCGATCCTTTACGAGTTCACTTCACTCGAAGCGCGCGAACAACATTACGCCCCGCTCGAGGCCCAGTCCCGCGATCCCGCGACCTGGATGGGGCGCGTCGTGCCGCAGCTACTGCACGCCCCCTATTCGCCGGCGGTCGGTCTGCGGCTCTGGCCCGCGGTTTGAGTTCGTCAGCGACCGCTGGCGCCATATAATTGACTGCAAACAGTAAGCATTTGTTTATATTGATAATTTTTATCCCATCGTAGCCACTTGTAATACAATGACCGAGCAATGGACTACACCACGCTAGGCCGCACAGGCCTCAAGGTCAGTGTCGCCGGCCTCGGCTGCGGCGGCAGCAGCAAGCTCGGACTCGGAAAAGGCCTCAGCGAACAACACGCCGTCGGCATCGTCCGGCGTGCGCTCGACCTCGGCGTCAACTTCATCGACACCGCGCAGTACTACGGCACCGAAACTGTGGTCGGCACGGCGATCCAGGGCCGTGCGCGCGACAGCCTGGTCATTTCCACCAAACACAAAACTGCACGGCCCAACGGCACCGCATTCAGCGTGCCGGAAATCCTCGCCGGCCTCGACCACTCGCTGCGCGTGTTGGGCACCGATCATGTCGACGTGTTCTGCCTGCACACCGTCCTGCCGCGTGAATACGACCGCGTGATCCGCGAAATCGTACCAGTACTGATGCGCGAAAAGGAAAAAGGCAAATTCCGCTTTCTCGGCATCACCGAATTCGCCGGCCGCGACCCGCGCCATGAAATGCTCGCTCGGGCCTTGCAGGATGACTGCTGGGATGCCGTGATGGTGGCCTTCCACATGCTCAACCAGAACGCACGCCAGCATGTATTCCCGGCAACGCGGGCAAAGAACGTCGGCACCATGCTGATGTTCGCCGTGCGCGCCATCTTCAGCACGCCCGGACGGCTGCACGACGACATCAAGGATCTGGTGCGCGAAGACCGCCTGCCGAAATGGCTCGGCGACAAAAAGCAGCCGCTGGATTTCCTGCTCGAAAACGAAGGCGCGGCAAAAGACATCATCGAAGCCGCCTATCGTTATGCCCGCCACGAACCCGGCGCGCATGTCACGCTGTTCGGCACCGGCGATCCGGATCACGTTGAACCGAACATCCGTGCCATCCTGCAACCGCCGCTGCGCGAAACCGACCGCAAAAAAATCGCCGACCTGTTCGGAAAACTGGTCGGCGTGGGTCTGGACGAAGTCAGTCCGCTGCGCTGAGCGCGCAGCAATACCGCAAAATCAGTGAGCCTTGCCGGTCTCCGTACGGACCGGATCTTCAAGCTGCAGGCTGAATTTCACTGCACCCGGCCAGTCAACCCGTTCAATCTGCAGATTGTTGTTGCGGGCCCAGAAACGCGCGGTTTCCTCGGTCATCAGCATGCGCACCAAACGCCAGCGCGGCTTGCCGACTTTGTCCTTCTCCTGCATGCGCCACTTGTAGAGGGTTTCCATGAAGCCTCCCGGTTGGAGCCGGATGTTTTGCATCCGGGGCCGGTCATCTTAGCGCCGTACGCCAGCCCGCGCCAACTCCCTCAATCCGCCTGGATTCCCGCAGCGGTAATCACCGTTTTCCAGCGCGCCATCTCGCGATCCACGTATTTGGCGAATTCCGCCTGCGACAGCTGGTAGGTCTGCAAGCCCTGGCGGGTCAGCCGGCCTTCGACCGGCGCTGAAACCAGAGCAGCGCTCAGCGCCTGATGCAGCGCCGCAACCAGCGGCTTGGGCGTGGCCGAAGGCAGCCATGCGCCGTACCAGGTCATGTATTCAAAACCCTGCAGCCCCGCTTCATCCAGCGTCGGCACATCAGGCACCTGCTTCGAACGCGACAGTGCACTGACACCCAGAGGACGGATTTTGCCGCCGGGAAGATGCGGCAACACGCTGGCGGCATTGGTCATCAGCAGTTGCACTTCACCGCTGAGCACCGCCGTCGTCGCCAGACCCGCACTTTTGTAAGGAATGTGCTGCATCTTCAGTCTGGCGGTGTGCAGGAACAGTTCACTGCCGAGATGCGTAGCGCTGCCCACGCCGGCCGATCCGTAAGCCAGCTGACCGGGTTTTGTTTTCGCCAGCGCCAGCAGTTCAGGCAAAGACTTTGCGGGAACACCGGCATTCACCACCAGCAGACTGGGCTGGCTGGCGAGCAGGGTCACCGCGGTGAAATCGCGGCGCGCGTCAAAGTCGATGTTTTTGTACAGCGCCGGTGAAATCGCAAACGACGAACTCGACACCAGCAGCGTATACCCGTCACGGGGCGTTTTCGCGACCAGCTAAGTGCCGACATTGCTGCCGGCACCCGGAGGGTTGTCGACCACAACGGTCTTGCCCCAGTGATCCGACAATCCCTGCGCCACAATGCGACCGACGATATCGCTGCCGCCACCCGGTGCCAGCGGAATCACCATGCGCACCGGTTTGTTCGGAAAATCCGCAGCGGCATAAGACGCCGGTGTCATGACCAGCAGCAGCGCAGCGACGGCAGCAAAATTTCTGATGAATATCAACGTGAAGCACCCTGTTCCAAAGACCGGACAATAAACAAGCCAGATGACAGAACCATGACAAGCATCAAGAAAGTGCTGCAACAGGACTTTGCAACTGCCGTGCTTCAACTGCCACGCATCAACTTCCGATTATCCCGCCGTCATCCTTGCGGATCACCACGGTTGCCGACCGCGGCCGCCCGCCCGCAGCGCCGTCCGGCCATGCACTGACGGCCTTGGGATTCTTCGGGTCATTGCGCTCGGATGACGTTTCACCCGGATGCTGGATATTGACGAACATCGTGCGTGAATCCGGCGTCATCACCACGCCGGTGATCTCGCAACCGGCAGGGCCGGTCAGAAAACGTTTGGTCAATCCGCTGCGCACATCAGCAGCCAGCATCATGTTGTTGCCCATGCGCTCGTATGGCCCTTTGTTGAGCGTGCTGGTCGACACATCGGTCTGTATCCACAACAGGCCGCTGTCGTCGAACCACAGGCCGTCGGGGCTGCCGTAGGCATCGCCTTTGATATTGCCGCGCTGCGCGGCATCCGCACTCTGCGGGTCGCCGGCAACGGCAAACAGATCCCACTCGAAACGCAATCCCGCCGGATCATTACCGGCCTCCCGCCAGCGGATGATCTGGCCGAACACATTGCTGACGCGCGGATTCGCGCGATCGGTGCCGGCGCGGTCTTTGGCGCCGCGCTGCGAGTTGTTGGTCAGCGTGCAGTACACCTCATTGGACTGCGGATGCACCGCAATCCATTCCGGCCGGTCCATCTTCGTAGCACCCACCGCATCGGCGGCGGCACGCGTGCGCACCAGCACATCGGCCTGATCGGCAAAACCGTTCGCCACCGTCAGTGCGCCCTGGCCGTGCACCAGCGGAATCCATTCACCGCGGCCGTCATCGCTGAAGCGCGCGACATAGAGAATGCCGTGATCGAGAATACTGCTGTTGGCATTGCGGTCGCCGCCATTGATACGGTCGCGCGACACAAATTTGTAGATGTATTCAAAGACGCGGTCGTCGCCCATGTAAATCACCAGACGGCCGCCAGCCGCTTTCGCCGACACCGCACCTTCATGACTGAAACGGCCCAGCGCCGTGCGTTTCACCGGCTGCGACTGCGGATTGTACGGATCGAACTCGACCACCCAGCCGTGGCGGTTCGGTTCATTCGGATGTTTGCCCGCATCAAAACGCTCGTCGAATTCGTTCCAGCGGTAACCGCGCCCCTTGGCGCTGACGCCGTTGCGCCTGTGATCTTCGGTCATTACGCCGCTGTTGATGAAATAGCTGTCCCAGTTTTCTTCGCAGGTCAGGTAAGTGCCCCAGGGCGTGTAACCGTGGGCGCAGTTGTTGAAGGTGCCGGTGATGTTCATGCCCGTGGCATCGGCTGCGGTTTTCATCAGCGCATGGCCGGCAGCCGGACCGCCGGCACGCATCGGCGTCTGCGCCGTGATGCGTCGCGCAAACGGCGACGGCCGTACCACTTCCCAGCGGCCGCCTTTTTCACGCACTTCAATCACCGAACAGCCGTGCGCGTTCTGCGACTTGCGCACTTTCTCCGCGCTCCAGTTGGCAAAACCCTCGCTGTGCAGCAGGCCGTCATCGGTGTATTCGTGATTCATCACCAGCAGGCCGCTGCTCGAGCTTTTGGACCCATAGGGCAGCGGAAAATAATGGATGCCGTCATGGTGCATCCCCGCCTGCAAGGCCTGCTCGTCCGCGGTATTGCCGGCGTCCTGACGGAAGGCCGGTGAACCGGATTGGTGGCCGACGGAATCGCCCCAGGCGTACAGCACGTTCGCTGTATACCCTTGAGGGACGCGAACCGCGTCAGCCGTAGAGGTTGAAACCGGGGCAAAGCCGGGCGCCGGATCGCGGCGCGACGCCGAAGCTGCGCAACCCGCCAGCGGCAGCGTGCCGATCGCGGCCGCAGCGGCTGCGCCCTTGAGCAGACCGCGACGCGACATTCTTGACTCCAGCACTTCGGCAAAAGACGTATTGGCGGAAGCGTTCAGTGTCCGGTCGTCGCGATAGCTATGGCTCATGGATGCCCTCAGTTCGAATTCAGGAAAGGCCGTATCCTGGGGCCGCAGCATGACAATGACGTTACAACCGGGCGTTACAAACGCAGCGCCCCTGTCGCAGAAAATTCATCAATGTTTAACCGCGCGGTCGCATTCGCCGCCTACGCTGGCGGCCATGAACAGTGCCGACCTGCTGCTGCAAAACTTCTCCGCCAGCCTGCGCACGCTGCGCATCGCGATGGTCACCGAAACCTACCCGCCGGAAATCAACGGCGTGGCCGTAACCATGGGCCGCATCGTCGCCGGACTGCAGGCGCGCGGCCACAGCGTGCAGCTGGTGCGCCCCCGCCAGAGCCGCAGCGAACTGCCGGCGAATGACCGGTTATTCGAGGAAATCCTCAAGAAGGGCATCGCCATTCCGCGTTACGACGCCCTCAAACTCGGACTGCCGGCAAAACAGGCGCTGACGCGGCTGTGGGCCGCGCGCCGGCCGGACATCGTGCATGTCGTCACCGAAGGCCCGCTGGGCTGGTCGGCGCTGGCCGCCGCCGCGAAACTCAGGCTGCCGGTGGCCACCGACTTTCACACCAACTTCCACAGCTACAGCGAACATTACGGCATCGGCTGGCTGAAAAAACCGATCACCGCCTACCTGCGCAAATTCCACAACAAGGCGCAGCGCACATTCGTGCCGACAACAACCCTGCAGGATGAACTGGCCGCGCTCGGCCTGCGCAATCTTCAGGTGGTGGCGCGCGGCGTTGATACCCGGTTGTTCAATCCGGCGCGGCGCAGCACCGCGCTGCGCCGGCAGTGGGGCGTCGGCGACGATGATCTGGTAGTACTGTGCGTCGGCCGCATGGCCCCGGAAAAAAACCTGCCTGTCGTGCTGCAGACCCATGCCGCGATGCGCGTGGTGCGGCCCACCTCGCGGCTGGTACTGGTCGGCGACGGCCCGGAACGCGCGCGACTGCAACGCGAATGTCCCGATGCCGTATTTACCGGCATGCGCACCGGCGAAGACCTCGCCGCACACTATGCCTCGGCGGATGTCTTCCTGTTCCCCAGCACCACCGAAACCTACGGCAACGTCACCATCGAAGCGATGGCCAGCGGTCTGGCGACAGTCGCCTACGACTACGCGGCAGCCCGCGAACACATCCGCCACAACCGCAACGGACTGACCGCACCGTTTGACGCCACCGAAGATTTCATCAGGATCGCCGTGGCACTGACCGGCGACAGCAAACGCATACGCGCACTGGGTGCGGCCGCACGCAGCACCTGCGAACGCATCGACTGGTCGCATATCGTCGCCGAGTTCGAACAGGCCCTGCTTGAACTGACGGCCGAACCCTCCCGTTTCGCCCAGCCTGCCGATGCGTTCGCTTGACCGCATTGCACAGTGGGACCTGCAGCTCTGCCTGAAGCTGAACCGCGTCTGTTATCGCCTGACCTGGCGCGTGCTGTTCCGCTGCATCAGTGTGCTCGGCGACGGCATTGCCTGGTACGGCCTGATGGCAGCGCTCCTGCTGCGTTACCGCAATGAAGCGGTGATCCCGGTGCTGCACATGATGATCATCGGCCTGCTCTGCACCGCCGGTTACAAGCTGCTGAAGGCGCACACCTCGCGCCCGCGGCCCTACCAGGTCCACCGGTCGATCCGGCATTTCATCGCGCCGCTCGACCAGTTCAGTTTTCCGTCAGGGCATACCCTGCACGCTGTGGCGTTCTCCCTCATCGCCGTGGCGTACTATCCCGCACTCACCGCAGCCCTGACGGTCTTTTCTGCCCTGGTTGCAGCCTCCCGCGTGGTGCTCGGCCTGCACTATCCCAGCGACGTGGTGGCCGGCGCAGCCATCGGCGGCGGCATCGCCCTGGCCTCGCTGAAACTCCTCACACTAGTAGCGTGAGCGTTCCGAAGTTATAAAAAAATCACGCGGCAACAGCAGGCTCAGGTGACCGCGGCCCGCGGTGGCGACATAACGTTCACGCGCACCTTCGGTCGAATCCACCTCCGGCGCCCATGACGGCGCATCCCCGGCAATCAGCCGGTTCATCTGCTCCATGCGCTGCGCCGTCTGGTCCGCGTAATCATCAAAGCGTTTGACTGCGCCGGTATCGGCCGCGCGCGCCACGCGGTAGGCCAGCTGATGCGCCCCGCAATGACGCAGCAGACGCTCCCCGAACATCAAAGCATGCAGGGCAATCCGGGTCTGCCGCGGCGGCGCATCAAAATGCCGCGAGGCAAACTGCGTGATCGCCGGCAGATGGCGCTGCATCAACCGGTCCGGCCGGACGAACAGCTGCGGCGCCAGATGGGCATCCATCGCCCACTCCGATGCAGCATGCACCGTGAGATGCGAAGGGTTCAGCCACAGCGTTTCGTGCGCCGGCACAAAATAGTTGTGCGCAACGATGTCGGCGAGCAGATGGCAGCAGTAGCCGGTAGCCAGTGCCGCCTCGCGGTCGTCGCGTGCGCCCTGCAGCATCTGCTGCGCCATCGACCAATAGTGGGTCCGCCCCAGCGGCTCGCTGCGCACCCAGCCGCTGAACAGCGAGACATCGGGAAGGCAGGCGCCGGCCAGCAGCAGATCGGGAAAACGCCGGACCGCACGACGGAAACGCGGATCCGCCAGCGGCACTGCCCACAGCAGCAACTGGGCGAAATAAACATGGGTATAAAGACCCCAGGCCAGCGCATCTGCACTGTGCAGTGAGAAGGGAATCAACCAGAGAACGGCGGCGTATCGGATTTTCACGCGATCATTGTCATGACCGCCCTTGAATATCCGGTGACGCGGGAGTGAAACTTTTGTGTCGGTCTGCAGCGATAACCGCGCAGCAGCCCGATGTGGCGGCCAACCTGCGCCGGCTCAGACGATCCGGCGCAACTGAGGCGGGTTCAGCCTGCCTGGGAATTCATCCCGGGCGCTTGCAACGGCATGCCGGCTGACAGCCACAGATTACCCCTGGCATCCACCGTCAATCCTTCAACGGCATGCTGCCCGGCAAGCAATGACCGGCTTTGGTCAGCACCCATCACCATCATCGCCGCACCCAGACCGTTCAGATCAGCGGCACCGCGGCTGAGCAGCGTGACGCCGTGCAGTCCGTCCGCCGGATAGCCGGTGCGCGGATTGAGGACATGGTGATAACGCCGCCCCTCGCGAATGAAATAGCGCTCGTAATCCCCGGAAGAAGCCACGACACCGGCATTCAATTCCAGCGTGCCGAGCAGGGTTTCCGGATGCTGCGGATCGCGCACGCCCACCCGCCACGGCCTGCCCTGAAGCACACCGAGGGTCAGCACATCACCGCCGCCGTCGATCATCGCGTTGGCGATGCCGTGCTGCTGCAATACGCGCAGACCCGCCTGCAGGATCGGCAACTTGGCGATGCCGCCGAGATCGACACGCATGCCGGCACGGCGCAGATAGGCGCGCTGACCGGCGGCATCGAGTTCAACATCGCGGTAATCCACCAGAGCACGCTGCGATTCCAACTGCCGCGCTGACGGCAACGCGGCCGAAGCCGGATTGAAATCCCAGTCCGCGTAAGCGCCGATCGTGATGTCGAAGGCACCGCCGCTCAGTGCCGCAATCTGTTGAGCCCGTTGCAGCACGGCCATGACTTCCGGCGCAACATCGACGGGGTGACGTCCGGCAGCGCGCTGCAGTTCGCTGACCTGACTATCCTCACGATAACGGCTCATCAGCCGCTCCAGACGCGCCATTTCACTGAATGCAGCATCGATGGCGAAACCGGTTTCAGCCGGATGAACGCCCTGCGCCACAATTCCCAGCTGTGTGCCCATCAGAACCCGCCGGCCGCGCCGGATGCCGGGATCGGCAAAATCCGCCGGCAGCAGCAGGCCGAAAGCAACAACGCCGAGTCCGCCGAGAAAGCGGCGGCGGCTCATGGTACGCAGGTTCATCGCAACACTCAGCGCGACAGGTTCACCATGTAGTCGACTGCGGACTTCATTTCATCGTCGGTCAGCGACGCGCCACCGCCGCGCGGCGGCATCATGCCCTTGGCGCCGGTATAACCCTCGATCGCATGCTTGTAGAGCACATCGTTGCCCTGTGCGATTCGCGGGCCCCAGTCGGCCTTGTCGCCCGGCTTCGGCGCGCCGGCCACACCGGCGGCGTGACACATCGCGCACACCTTGCCGAACACCGCCTTGCCTACCGTGTTTTCGGCGACAGCCGGTGCGGCGGCTGCGGGTGCAGCGGCCGGTTTTTGCGCGGGCGCGGGGGTTTCCTTCTGACCGCAGGCCGCCACCGCAAGGGTGCAGGCCAGCATCAGCAATCCAGTCCTGAATTTCATTGTGATCTCCTGAAAAAGCATTGATAAACAACCGGTTTTGGCAATCCTAGGCCTAAACATGCATCTATTATGCATCTTTTAGCGTATGTTTGACCCACATCAACATCGCCGGACGCCACCCCCTCAAGAATCACCCTGCCACAACAGCAAAAACTTTCACGCACCCGATAAAGGAAAAAACATGACCACCAAATCCTCAAAACCCGACAGCGAAATGCCTGAAGGCATGGGGCGCCGTCGTTTTCTGGGCACCGCCGCAGTGGCCGGGGCAGGCCTGGCCGGTCTGGCCGCCTGCAATGAAAAACCCGCAGCAGAGGCCGGCAAAAGCGCCGCACCCGCAGCGGCTGGCGCTCACACCGCCAACCCCACTCACCTCAAACCGGGCGAACTCGACAGCTACTACGGCCTGTGGAGCGGCGGTCACACCGGCG
>CBHTVL010000025.1:0-11064 GCA_966096475.1 uncultured Burkholderiales bacterium | reverse complement strand
GAAGGCATCTGCAATCATTTCAGCGTTGAAGTGCCGGACCGTCCGGGTCACTTCCTGATCAATCCCCAGGGCCTGCACTGGTCGGAAGTGACTCCTCCCGATCTGGTACTGGTCGACGGTCAGGGGCGCAAGGTTTCAGGCAAACACGAAGTCGAACCGACGGCGTTTTTCATCCATGGCGCCGCGCACCGCAGCAAGCCGCAGGCGAAGTGCGTGCTGCACACGCATATGCCGTTTGCCACCACGCTGACCGTGGTCCACGGCGGACGCATTGAACCGGTGAGCCAGATCGCGCTGAAATTTCTCGGCCGTGACGCCTACGATGACAACTACAACGGACTTGCGCTGGATGCCGCCGAAGGCGCACGCATTGTTTCAGGCCTGAAAAACGCCGACATCCTGTTCCTTGCCAACCACGGCATCATCGTCACCGGGCCGTCGATCGACATTGCCTTCGATGATCTGTATTACCTGGAACGCGCCTGCATGCTGCAGGTGCTGGGCATGGGCACCGGCAAGCCGCTGCGTCAGGTGCCGGATGTGATCGCGCAAAAAACCGCGGCGCAGATGACGGATGACACGCAGGCCCGCCTGCACTTTGTCGCGCTCAAGCGGCTGCTTGATCGCGATGAACCGGGTTGGTCTGTGCTTTAAGCAGCAGGACTCTCGCCATCCACCGCCGTTCGGGCTGAGCTTGTCGAAGCCCGTTCACCCTTCGACAAGCTCAGGACGAACGGGAAAGTTGGCAATCACCGCCAGCAAAAGCAAACTTGCCCGGAATCAGTGGTAGACGAGCGGCTGGTTCAGCAGCACGCTGAAGTTGTCGAGAAAAGCGTCGATGTTTTCCGTCGATGCTTCTTCGCCCGCAGCCTCGTTCATCGCATTGGCAAACTTCTCGGCGACATCACCGGTGAAAAACGTGCCGCGCGACGAGCGCTTGTCGACCAGCTCCAGGCCTTGCTGGCCGGGATACTCGGCAACGTAGTACTGCTCACTGTTGTAGACCAGGCGCATGGCGATCTCCGTTAAATGTAAGTTATTGATTTTAATCATAAAAATTAAAATCAAACTACATCTTCAAGATGGGGCCGGCACCCCGCTTTTCAAGGGCTGCGCCGCCGGTTGGCCACGGCAATGCCGACCAGAATCAGCGCCAGCCCGAGATAGGCATTGGGCGACGGATGTTCACCCATGATCCACAACCCGAGCAGCACCGCCACGCCGGGACTGAGGTAATTCACCAGCGACATGAAGCTGGGCCCTGCGGAACGGATCAACTGGAAGTACAACACCGTCGCAATCGCCGTCGGCACTACGCCCAGCCAGCACACCGCAGCCACCGACTGCCAGCGCGGTGACAATGACCACGGCGGCGTTTGCCACAGGGCCACCGGCACGACGATCACACTCGCCACCAACAGCGTGGCTGCAGCCGCGACCAGCACATCGCCCTTGATGATCAGTCGCGTCAGCACGCTCTGCATCGCGTAACACAGGGCGCCGCCCAGCACCGACAGCTGCGCGATGACCCGTACCGCATCACCACCGAGACCCGCCAGCGCCGCCGGCCCCATCAGCAGCACGATGCCGCAGAAGCCGCCGGCAAAACCGATGGCGCGCTGCCGCGTCATATGCTCGCCCGCGATCAGGAAATGCGCCAGTACGATGGTCGCCAGCGGCATGAATGCCATCAGGATGCCGGCGAGCGCGCTCTCCACCACCTGCTGACCCCAGGTGATCAGGTAAAACGGAATCGCATTGCCGATCAGCGCCACCACCACGAACGGCCACCAGTGCCGCCCCAGAGCCGGCAAGCGCCGTTTGCTGGCATAAACAAACAGCAGCAGCACGATCGCCGCAATGCCGATGCGCCCCGCAACAATGGTCAGCGGCGGCAGGCTCGACACCGCGATGCCGTTGAACATGAAGGAAGAACCCCACATCGCGACCAGCGCGAACAGCAAGAGCCAGTCGTTCAATGGGCGGTGAGTGGACATGCGGAGGATTGACCCAAGTGACAGCGCGGGTTTTTGAGTTGTTTTAATTGCGGGCAAGCATACACGGAAACACTGATTGCAGATGACAGCACAATGGCATCGCCATACACAAGGTGTTGACGTTCTGCCTATGAGCCGCTGAGCAGCGCAGACGCTCCGGGGGCTGTCGGCGAGGACTGTCTGAGCGATTGGCGCATAGCGGCAATCGCGAGTTCCGCGCCCCGAAGGAAGTCACCTTGGGTGGCAGCCGCCGGGAGCGGCGAGCAGCGCAAGGAAGCCCAAAGGGCCGGCGAGTCGGCACGCGGCTGCGACACGTTAGCCGAAGGCCCGTTCGCGGGAGCAGCCGCAAGCGCCCCTTCCCGCACCCCCGCTATGCGGCACCGAGTCCGGGGCGCTTTTCTTTGGTTACTTTCTTTGGCCGCACAAAGAAAGTAACCAGCCGCCGGGCTGCCCCCGGCAATCTGGCATCACAACCGGAGTCTCAGTGCGCCCCCATGATAAAATCACGCTTTACCGATACACGACACCGATGACCACGCTCTCCCCCCTGACCGCCCTCTCCCCGCTCGACGGCCGCTACAACAGCAAGCTCGGCGGACTGCGCAACTGCTTCAGCGAACAGGCGCTGATCCACCAGCGGGTACGTGTCGAAGTCGAATGGCTGAAGGCGCTGGCAGCGGAGCCGGCACTGAAGGAAGTCCCGGCCTTTTCCAAGGCCACCGTCGCCGAACTCGATGCGCTGGTCAAACAGTTTTCCGAAACCGACGGCGCCCGCGTCAAAGCCATCGAAGCCACCACCAACCACGACGTCAAGGCGGTGGAGTATCTGCTGAAGGAAAGACTGGCGAAGAATGCCGAGGTGACCAAGGTCGCCGAGTTCATCCACTTTGCCTGCACCTCCGAAGACATCAACAACCTTTGCCACGCGCTGATGCTGCAGCAGGCGCGCAAGGATGTACTGCTGCCGGCGCTGGATGCGATCATCACCCGCCTGCGTGCGCTGGCACATGACCTCGCCGACGCGCCGATGCTGTCGCGCACCCACGGCCAGCCGGCTTCGCCGACGACGCTGGGCAAGGAAATGGCCAATGTCGTGGCGCGCCTCGACCGAGCCCGCGCGCGTATCTTCGCAGTCTCGCTGCTCGGAAAGATCAACGGTGCAGTCGGCAACTACAACGCACACCTCTCGGCCTACCCGGAAATCGACTGGGAAGGTTTCGGCAAAAAGTTCGTTGAGTCGCTGGGACTGGAATTCAATCCCTACACCATCCAGATCGAGCCGCATGATGCGATGGCCGAACTGTTTGATGCCGTTGCCCGCACCAATACCATTCTGCTCGACCTCAACCGCGACATCTGGGGCTATATCTCCGTCGGTTACTTCAAGCAGAAAACCAAGGCCGGCGAAATCGGCTCCTCGACAATGCCGCACAAGGTCAATCCGATCGACTTCGAAAATTCCGAAGGCAACCTCGGCCTCGCCAATGCGCTGCTGCGCCACCTCTCGGAAAAACTGCCGGTGTCGCGCTGGCAGCGTGACCTGACCGACTCCACGGTGCTGCGCAATATGGGTGTTGCGCTCGGTTACGCGCTGCTCGCCTGGGATTCCTGCCTGAAGGGCCTGAACAAGCTGGAAGCCAACCGCACGGCGATGACCGAAGACCTCGATGACAACTGGGAAGTGCTGGCCGAACCGATCCAGACGGTGATGCGCCGCTACAACGTCGCCGGCGCTTACGAACAGCTGAAGGAACTGACCCGCGGCAAGGCCGGCATCAACCGCGACACCCTGCACGCCTTCATCAAGGGCCTGACCGGCATTCCGGAAGCGGAAAAACAACGTCTGCTGACGCTGACCCCGGCCAATTACATCGGCAAAGCCGTCGAGCTGGCCAAACGCATCTAGCCCCCTGCCGCAGACAACCGTCCGCGGCCGCCAATCCTTAACGGACGCTGTCGCGCTTGGTCGCCGTCAGCGCCGCCCACTGCTGCAGCGCTTCGGGCATTTCCGGTGGCGCTTCGCGATAACCAACAGCCGCCACCACCTCGGTATTCGGCACACGCTCTCCCCGCGACAAAAACAGTCCCTTGACGTAGGCATGGGCGCAGAGTTCACCGTCGCGCTCGAAACGCTGTTCCATGTAAACGTATTTCTCGTCCCAGGCCATCACGCGCGTGACCAGATCAAAACGGTCAAAGGGATTCAGGGAACGCAGATAGGTGATTTCAGCAGCGGCGAGCACCGGCATCCAGCGTAAACGCCGGATATGCGCCAGCAATCCGTTCTGTGCCAGCAGGTGCGCCCGCCCGAGATCCATGAACGTCAGGTAGCGCCCGTTGTTCATGTGCAGGTTCAGATCCAGATCATTGGGCAACACGCGGAAGGTCAGCCGCGACTCGTCAAACAATCCACCCTGTGCGATGCCGCGGATATGCCACAGCAGCCAGAGCAGACGCAGGTAGAGGTTCACGGCGCGCGGCGCTGACGCAGGATCTCAATGATGCCGGGCAGGATGGACAGGAAAATGATGCCCAGGATCACCAACGTCAGGTTGTTCTTAATGAAGGGCAGGTTGCCGAAGAAATAACCCGCGTATCCCAGCGATACCACCCACAGCACGGCGCCGCTGACATTGAACAGCGCGAACCTGGCGTAGGTCATGCTCGCCGCGCCTGCGACAAACGGTGCATAGGTGCGCACGATGGGCACGAAGCGGGCGATGATGATGGTCTTGCCGCCGTACTTCTCGTAGAAGTCGTGGGCGCGCTGCAGATGCGCGGGATTCAGCCAGCGCGATTCGCGGTGACTGAAGATCCGCGGCCCGATGTAATGCCCGACGCCGTAGTTCACCGCATCGCCCAGCACCGCAGCGATGATCAGCAACAGCATCATCAGATGAATGTCCATGCCGCCCGCCGCAGCCACGGCACCGGCGACAAACAGCAGCGAATCGCCGGGCAGGAAAGGCGTCACCACCAGTCCGGTTTCACAGAAGACGATCAGGAACAGGATCAGGTAAATCCAGGCGCCGTGGCTGACCACCAGCGCCTGGAGATGCTTGTCCAGGTGCAGAAGGATGTCAAAAAACTGCGCCAGCAGTTCCACGCGGGGACCTAGACGGTGGCGCCGTCTTCACCCGCCTGCTTGGGCTTCTCCGGCTTGACCAGATCATCACGCTTCAGGCCCAGCCACATCAGCAGCGGGCTGCCGACGAGCACCGAGGAATAGATACCGAAGCAGATGCCGATGGTCAGCGCAAGCGCGAAATAATGCAGGGTCTCGCCGCCGAAGAACAGCATCGCGCAGACCATCAACTGGGTCGAGCCGTGGGTGATGATGGTGCGTGACATCGTCGATGTAATGGCGGCGTCGATGACTTCAGGAACGGGTGTGTGGCGGAACTGCCGGCTGCGGAAGTTCTCGCGCACCCGGTCCATCACCACCACCGATTCGTTGACCGAATAACCGAGGATCGCCAGCACGGCGGCAAGCACCGGCAGCGAAAATTCCCAATTGAAGATCGAGAAGCAGCCGAGAATGATCACCACGTCGTGCAGGTTGGCAACGATCGCCGACACGCCGAATTTCCATTCGAAGCGCAGCCACAGGTAGCCGACAATGCCGACCGACACGAACAGCAGCGCCAGCGCGCCGTTCTCCAGCAATTCCTTGCCGACCTGCGGCCCGACGAACTCTACGCGCTGCAGCTGCACGCCGGCATCGAGTTGGCGCAGTTCGGTCATCACCTGCTCCGACAGCTGGGCACTGGTGATGCCTTCCTTGACCGGCAGACGGATCAGCACATCGCGTGCGGTGCCGAAGTTCTGTACGCCGGGATCGGAAAAACCGATCTTGAGCATGCGCTCACGGATCGGGTCGAGATCGGGCGGCTGCTGATAGGTCACCTCGATCACCGTGCCGCCGGTGAAGTCGACGCCGAGATGCAGACCCTTGGTGGCCAGCGACCCCACAGCGACGATGAACGTGATCAGCGAGATCACGTTGAAGATCAGCGCGTAGCGCATGAAGGGGATGCTGCGCTTGATGCGGAAGAATTCCATGATCGCTCCTACTTCGCCTGCGTGGCGGGTTTCCAGATCTGGCCAATCGAAATCTTGTCCAGTTTGCGGCGCCCGCCGTAGTAAAGGTTGACGATGCCGCGCGACACCATCACCGCGCTGAACATCGAGGTCAGAATGCCCAGGCAGTGCACCACGGCAAAGCCGCGCACCGGGCCCGAACCGAAGGCAAACAGCGCAACGCCGGCAATCAGCGTGGTCACGTTGGACTCAAGAATGGTTGCCCACGCCCGCTCATAGCCGGATTGCAGTGCAGCCTGCGGCGTCATGCCGTTGCGCAGCTCCTCACGGATACGTTCGTTGATCAGCACGTTGGCATCAATCGCCATGCCCAGCGCCAATGCAATTGCGGCGATGCCGGGTAGCGTCAATGTCGCCTGCAGCATCGACAGCAGCGCGATCAGGAACAGCAGATTGGCACCGAGGGCGATCACCGAGATGAAACCCATCAGCATGTAATAAATCACCATGAACACGGCAATCGCACCGAAACCCATCCACATCGAATGGAAGCCGGTCTGGATGTTTTCAGCGCCGAGCGACGGTCCGATGGTGCGTTCCTCGATGATTTCCATCGGCGCCGCCAGCGCGCCGGCGCGCAGCAGCAGCGATACGTCCTTGGCTTCCTGCGTGGTCATGCGGCCGCGGATCTGCACGCGTCCGCCGCCGCTTTCGGCACGGATCACCGGGGCGGTGACAACCTCACCCTTGCCGCGCTCGAACAGCAGGATGGCCATGCGCTTGCCGACACTTTCACGCGTGACCTGCTGGAAAATGCGGGCGCCGGTGCCATCGAGATTGATGTGCACTGCCGGCTCGCCGCTCTGTCCGTCAAAACCCGGCTGGGCGTCGTTGATGCGCTCACCGGTGAGGATGACCTGCTTTTTCACGAATACCGGCTGACCGCTGCGCTCGTAATAGAGTTCGGCGCCGAAAGGCAGCTGGCCGGCCTTGGCCTGTTGCAGCGTGCCCGGGTCCATTTTCTCGTCGTCGACCATGCGCACTTCAAGGGTCGCCGTGCGGCCGAGGATATCCTTGGCCTTGGCGGTGTCCTGCACGCCCGGCAGTTGCACGACCACGCGGTCGGCGCCCTGCTGCTGGATGATCGGCTCGGCGACACCGAGTTCGTTGACGCGGTTGCGCAGCGTGGTGATGTTCTGCTGCAGCGCGAATTCCTGGGTCTTGCGCTGGGCCTCGATGCGCAGCGCCGCATTGATGCGGAATTCGCCGCCGTCCTCGCTGGTCTTCAGCTCGAGGTCGGGCATGTCCTTGCTGATGCGCACCAGTGCTTTTTCGCGCAACGCGGACTCGCGGAAACGCACCGTGATCGACTGACCTTCACGCGACAGGCCGGAATACTGCAGGCGTTGCTCGCGCAGCATGCCGCGAATGTCATTGGTATAGGCCTCCAGCTTTTTCGCCAGCGCCGCCTTCATATCGACCTGCATCAGGAAGTGCACACCGCCGCGAAGGTCGAGACCGAGATACATCGGCAGCGCACCGATCGACGACAGCCACTGCGGGCTGCGCGACAGCAGGTTCAGCGCCACCACATAGTCATCACCCAACGCCGTCTGCAGCGCATCCTTGGCCTTGAGCTGTTCTTCGGTGCCGGCGAAACGCGCCTTGATGCTGGTGGCGTCCATCGCGATGCCGGTGCTTTCCAACGACGCCTTTTTCAGCGTGTCTTCGATACGCGCCATCAGCGCCGCATCCGCCTTCAGGTTGCTGCGCAGCGGCGATACCTGCACCGCAGGCACTTCGCCGTAGAAGTTCGGCAGCGTATACAGAAAACCGATCGCCACGGCGGCGGCGATCATCAGGTACTTCCACAGGGGATAGCGGTTCATGTTGGGCGCGTTAGTGGTGAAGCGTGGAAAGCATGAGAATGAAGCAAGACAGGGCAATGCGCAGAACCGGCCGCAGCCGGCTTGCGCATCAACGCCTTACTGGATGGTCTTGAGGGTGCCTTTGGGCAGCACGATCTGGATCGCGGCCCGCTGCACCTGGATTTCGACGTTGTCGGCGACCGACACCGTCGCATACTGGGCATCGACCTTGCTGATGCGGCCGAGAATGCCGCCGGCGGTAATGACTTCATCGCCTTTCTGCAGGCCTTCAACCATCGCCTTGTGTTCCTTGGCGCGTTTCATCTGCGGCCGGATCATCAGGAAATAGAGTACGCCGAACATCGCGACGATCAGCAGCATGCTTTCGATGCCGCCGCCCTGTGCCGCTGCGGGCGCAGCCTGCGCCCAAGCTGAACTGATTAACAAGTTGAACCTCCGTGGTGTTGGCAGGCGCCCCGGGGATTTGCACTGCGTCCGGTCGCACCCAAAGTATTGTATTTTAACATGATTCTGCTTCGTGATCGCCGCCGTGGGCTGCCGCAAAAGCCTGCAGCCGCCCCCCGGCAATTGCCGCCCGCAAGCCCGCCATCAGCTCCTGGTAGTAATGCAGGTTGTGCAGGGTATTGAGTCGCGCACCGAGCATTTCGTTCACTCGCTGCAGGTGATGCAGATAGGCCCGGGTGAAGTGGCGGCAGGTATAACAGGCGCAATCCGGGTCCAGCGGGCCGAGATCATCCCGGTATCGGGCATTGCGCAGCTTGATCACGCCGTGCCGGGTATAGAGCCAGCCGTTGCGGGCGTTACGGGTCGGCAGCACGCAGTCGAACATGTCGATGCCTGCAGTCACCGCCGCGACGATGTCCGAAGGCGTGCCGACGCCCATCAGATAACGTGGCCGGTCCGCCGGCAGTCGCGGCGCGGTGTGGCGCAGGATGCGCAGCATGTCGGGCTTGGGTTCACCCACCGACAGCCCGCCGATGGCATAGCCGTCAAAACCGATATCCGTCAGCGCAGCCAGCGACTCATCGCGCAGCGATTCGAACATGCCGCCCTGAACGATGCCGAACAGCGCGTTGGGATTGCCGGCATGCGCAGTCTTGCTGCGCGCCGCCCAGCGCATCGACAGCCGCATTGAATCGCGCGCCTGCTCCAGCGCCGCCGGATGGGCGGTGCATTCGTCAAAGGCCATCACGATGTCGGAATTGAGCACGCGCTGGATGCGCATTGATTCTTCCGGCGTAAGGAAACAGGCGTCGCCGTTCACCGGCGACTGGAACTTGACCCCTTCCTCGCTGATCTTGCGCATCTCGCCCAGGCTGAATACCTGGAAACCGCCGGAGTCGGTGAGGATCGGGCCATCCCAGCCCATGAAACGGTGCAGCCCATTATGTGCGCCAATGACATCCAGCCCCGGGCGCAACCACAGATGGAAGGTATTGCCGAGCACGATCTGGGCGCCGAGTTCGCGCACTTCCACCGGGCTCATGCCCTTGACCGCGCCATAGGTGCCGACCGGCATGAAGGCCGGTGTATCGATGTGGCCGTGCGCGGTTTCGAGTACGCCGCAGCGCGCGGCGCCGTCTGTCGCTGAAACTTTGAATTGCATGTGGGATTGATATCCGCTTCAGGGTGCCCGTTCGATCAGCATGGCGTCACCATAGCTGAAAAACCGGTAACGCTGCTCGATCGCATGGCGGTAGGCCTTGCGGATGTTGTCGACGCCGCCGAAAGCCGACACCAGCATCAACAGCGTCGACTTCGGCAGATGGAAATTGGTGATCAGGCAATCAACGATGCGGAAACGGTAACCGGGCAGCACGAACAGCGCGGTTTCGGCGCTGCCGGCCACCGGTTCTCCGGCTGCAGCGGCCGACTCCAGTGCGCGCAGGCTGGTGGTGCCGACCGCGACAACACGGCCGCCGGCGGCGCGATGCCGATTGATCGCATCAACGGTGTCCTGCGGCAGGCTGTACCACTCGCTGTGCATGCGGTGTTCTATCAGATTCTGCGTGCGCACCGGCTGAAAAGTACCGGCGCCGACATGCAGGGTCAGATACGCGGTGCCGATACCCTGATCGCGCAAGGCTTCCAGCAAAGCGGCATCAAAATGCAGGCCGGCGGTCGGTGCCGCGACGGCGCCGGGCGTGCGCGCGAAAACAGTCTGGTAACGCGTCTCGTCATCAACACCCGGCTGGTGTTCAATATAGGGCGGCAGCGGCAAGGCGCCGTAACGTTCCAGCTGGGCGAACACATCCTCTTCCGGAAAACGCAGGCGATACAGCTCGCCTTCGCGGGCCACCATCTCCAGAACCAGTCCATCCGCCAGATGCAGCTCGCTGCCGGCCTTGGGCGCATGGCTGGCGCGGATTTGCGCCATCGCTTCGCGCGATCCCAGGACGCGCTCGATCAACACCTCGATACGGCCGCCGCTGGCTTTCTGCCCCATCAGCCGCGCCTTGATGACTTTGGTGTCATTGAGGATCAGCAGGTCGCCCGCCCGCAACAATCCCGGCAAATCGGTAAACCGCCGGTCCTGCAGCATGCCGTTCGTACCGTCGAGATGCAGCAGCCGGCTCGCCCGGCGTTCGGCCGCGGGCGACTGCGCAATCAGCTCTTCGGGAAGGTGGTAGTCGAAATCGTCCAGACGCATCGCGCGAATTATACGGACGGATACAGCCGATGGTTGCCGCATTGCCGCCGTTTGACCGATAATCCCTCACCCCCTGCCTCGGTGGTGGAATTGGTAGACGCGCCGGACTCAAAATCCGGTGCCGCAAGGCGTGTCGGTTCGAGTCCGACCCGAGGCACCATTGGCAAGTCCCTGGCCGCCAGCCCGGCGCCCTGCATTCTCCAGACCAAAAAACGGAAAAGACCATGACGGAAAAGGAAATCGGCATCAGCATCGACGGCCATGTCGCCACAGTGGAACTGCGCCGTCCGCCCAACAACTTTCTCGATGTCGAACTGATCGGCGAACTCGCCTCGGCGCTGGAAACCCTTGATCAGGACGGCAACTGCCGCAGCATCGTGCTCGCCGCCGCCGGCAAACATTTCTGCGCGGGCGCCAATCTGAAAAAACGTGTCGATGACGAAGCTGCCGGCCAGAAACAGGCTGCGACGCCGCGCCATCTGTACCA
>CBHTVL010000024.1:0-11200 GCA_966096475.1 uncultured Burkholderiales bacterium | reverse complement strand
ATGGCCAGCAGGGCGAGGATGAAAATGCCGCGCTTGGGATCGGTCGCAAACGCATGCACCGATGTCAGCACGCCGGAACGCACAAGGAAAGTGCCGAGCAGCGACATCGAGAAGGCGCAGATCGCCAGCAACACGGTCCAGATGCGGAAGCTGCCGCGTTTTTCGGTCACGACCAGCGAATGCATCAGCGCAGTACCGACCAGCCAGGGCATGAATGAGGCGTTTTCCACCGGGTCCCAGAACCACCAGCCGCCCCAGCCCAGTTCGTAGTACGCCCACCAGCTGCCGAGGCCGATGCCGATGGTCAGGAACATCCAGGCCACGGTCGTCCACGGCCGCGACCAGCGTGCCCATGCCGCATCGAACCGGCCGCTGAGCAGTGCCGCCATCGCAAACGCAAATGCGACGGAGAATCCGACGTAACCCATGTACAGCATCGGCGGATGCAGCACCATACCCGGATCCTGCAGCAGGGGATTGAGATCGCGTCCTTCGGCAGGGCCGGGGAACAGCCGCTCGAAGGGATTGGACGCAAACAGCGTAAATGCCAGGAAGCCGATGCTGACCAGCGACATCACGCCGAGCACGCGGGCACTCATCGTGTCCGGCAGGTGGTCGCTGAAAAAACTGACCGCCACCATCCACAGCGACAGCATCAGTAACCACAGCAGCAGGGAGCCTTCGTGTCCGCCCCACACGGCGGCCACCCGGTACTGCAAGGGCAGTGAGGTATTGGAATGGTTGGCGACATAGGCAACCGAAAAATCGTTGCTGACAAAAGCATAGGTCAGCGCAGCGAAAGCGATGATCACGAACAGACACTGCCCTCTTGCGGCCGGTCGCGCGAAACCGATCCAGCTTTGTTTTCCCGAGGCTGCGCCGAGCAGCGCGAGCGGTCCGCCGGCCAAAGCCATGCAGAACGCGATAATCAATGCAAAGTGGCCGAGCTCCGGAATCATTGTTTTTTGCCTCCATGGGCTTTTTCGAGCGCGGCAGCCGCCTCGGGCGGCATGTAGTTTTCATCGTGTTTCGCCAGAACCTGTTCGGCGCGAAACACGCCATCCGGCTCGAGTTTCCCCTGCGCGACAACCCCTTTACCTTCACTGAACAGGTCGGGCAGGATGCCGCGGTAGACCACCTGTATGGTGTGCGCGGTATCGGTCACCGCAAAACGCACTGTCACGCCATCCTTGTCGCGCGCCACAGTGCCCTTCTGCACCAGTCCGCCGAGACGGAAACTGCGGCCGACCGGGGCTTCCTTGCTGGCGATCTGCGAGGGGCTGAAAAAGAACACCAGATTGCTCTGGAAGGCATTGAGCACCAGCGCCACGGCACCGCCCAGCGCGAGCAGCGCTGCCGCAATCGCGATAAACCGTTTGTGGCGTGGCTTCATGCCTGCTCTCCATCGTGCTTTCGCGCCGCCCGCTCCGTGCTGATCAGCGACAACATTTCACCGGCCATGCACAGCAGGGTCACCGAGAACGAGCCCCATACATAGAGTCCGTAACCGCCCATCGCCCAGAATTCAGACCAACTGCCCCATTGCATGATGCTCAGACCTCCGCTGCCGCGCGCGGTTCACGCTCGCGACTAATGGAACGCACCCGCAGCAGCGCCGCGGCAATGCTGTACATCCAGAACGCCAGCGCCAGCAGCAGCATGCCGAGCAGCATGGTCGTCGCCATTTTCGGTGCGCTTTTCAGACTGACCGACGCACCCTGGTGCAGCGTGTTCCACCACACCACCGAAAAATAAATGATCGGGAGATTCACCACGCCGACCAGCGCCAGCACGGCGCCGGCGCGATCCGCGCGGCGTTCGTCCTCGATCGCCGCAGTCAGCGACAGAAAGCCGATATACAGAAACAGCAGGATCAATTCTGAAGTCAGGCGCGCATCCCAGACCCACCAGGTGCCCCAGGTCGGCTTGCCCCACAGGGCACCGGTCCACAGGGCGAGAAAGGTGAACATCGCGCCGGTCGGCGCCAGCGCCCGCGCCATCATGCCCGACAGCCGCGTGTTGAACACCAGACCGGCACCGGCCCACCCCGCCATCACCAGATAGATGAACATCGACATCCAGGCCGCAGGCACGTGGATGAAAATGATGCGGTAGGACTCCCCCTGCTGAAAATCGGTCGGCGCCACAAAAAAGGCCACATACAGACCGACTATCGAAAGCAGCACCGATGCCGCCAGAACCCACGGCGCCATGCGTCCGGCCAGCGGATAAAAGCTGTGGGGTGAAGAAAACTTGAACCAGTTGATCGCAGACAAGACGGTTACCGGGCTTTGAAAAAGTGTCGCGGAAATCGGATTTTGACGGGTATCACGACCCCGGCATCATAAGGCATTGCGATGTACGGTTTCGGATGTGGCACGATAGAACAGGGACACATTCTATCTCCATGATTTAAATCAAGTTTAATTCAAGAAATCGCCTACTCCAGCGAAATGCGTAATGCCAGCGCAGCAGCCGGGGGCGCCAGCGCCAGACTGGCCAGTAATAAAGCGCCGAGAATTGAAAAATGCGGCGTCACCGCAAGTCCGGAAGCAAAAGCGCCGCTGGCCGACGCACCAAACACCAGCACGGGGATATACAGCGGCAGTACCAGCAAGGCCAGCAGCACGCTGCCGGCACGCAGACCAACCGTCAGCGCGGCGCCGATCGAACCGATCAGACTCAGTACCGGCGTGCCCAGCAGCAAAGCACCGCTCAGCACCGCGATCTCATCGCCCTCCAGACCGAACTGCAAGCCCATCAGCGGTGACAGCAGCACCAGCGGCAAACCGCTGGTCAGCTAGTGTGGTAAAACAGTGCCTGTGACGAACAGACATATAGGCTCTGCTGCCTGCAGCATCTGATCCAGATTACCGTACAGATGATCCGCGGCAAACAGGCGGCCCAGAGACAGCAGCGTCGCCAGCAATGCCGCCACCCACAACACACCGCTGGCCATCAGCCGCAGCGTTGAAGGTTCCGGTCCGACGCCCAAGGGAAACAGGCTGACGACGATCACAAAAAAGAACAGCGACGACAGCGCATCGGAACGCCGGCGCCAGGCAATGCGCAGATCCCTTTGAACGATGCGTGTCCAGATGGTCATGGTTATACCGGTATGCTGATCGAATGCAGCGCGGCCGAGACGGAAAAAGGCTGATGGCTGGTCATTACCACCACGGCGCCGGCCGCGAGGCGTGCATCGATCAGCGACAACACGCAATCCATGGCGTCGGTATCCAGCGCGGCAAGCGGTTCGTCGAGCACCCATAGCGCAGCGTTGTTATCCGGCAGCGCCAGCCGGGCCAGTGCGACGCGCCGGCGCTGCCCCTGGGACAGCATGCGTACCGGAAGATGGGCGAATTTGCCCAAGCCCAACTGGTCCAGAGCGGCATGTGCTGCTGCGGTCGTGATGTCGATGCCCGACAGCGCCGCGGCAAACACCAGGTTTTCCTCGGCGGTGAATTCATCTTTGACGCCGGCCAGATGACCGATATAACGCAGTTCACGCCAGTAGTCTTCGCGCTGCTGCCGGACCGGTGCGTCGCGCCACAACACTTCGCCGCCGCTCGGCAACAACAAGCCGCAAAGGATGCGCAGCAAACTGGTCTTGCCCGCGCCGTTGGCACCGGTGATCCGCAGCAAAGTACCGCCGGGCACGGCAAACGAGAGATTCTCGAACAAATGCCGCCCGCCCCGGACGCATTGCAGATTTTGTCCGGCTAACATGCGCTCATTTCAACCATGATGACGCCCCCTGCCGGCGTAAATCCAGCGCGCCAGCGGCGACATCACGCCGAAAATGCCGATGCTGGCAAAAGCCAGTCCCCAGGCGGTGACACTCCGGTTGCCGCCGGCGAAATCGAGCGTCATGCCGAACACCAGCGGCGCCATGAATGCAGCGCTGAATCCGAGAAAGGAATACACCGCCATCATCGCCCCGCGCATCTCCGGCGGCGTGCTGGCCACCGCTCCCGAAGTCAATGCGCCGGAGTCGCCGAGCATCGCGCCGTAATGCACCATCATCAGCAGCACGACGATATACCATGGCCAATCCGCCGTATAACCGATCAGGCAGGCAATCACTCCGGACAGCGTCATGAACAGGAAAATGATGCGCTGGCGGCCGAAGCGCAGCGCCATCTCGTTGCCGGTGACGCTGAACACCGGACCCAGCACATTGATCATCGCCGCCAGCGTCGCCGCGCTCAATGCCATCGGCGCATCCGCCGGCTGCAAAGTGGCGCAGAACACCAGAAAAGCGACCATCCATGAGCGTTGTCCGAACAATTCATAGTTGTGCACAGCGTAGCCGATGACATAAGGCAAAGTCTTGCGATTGCGCAAAACCGGACGGAAATCCAGCAAGGCCGTGGTGTGATGCTCGACCGCGCGTATACGCCCCATCGGCACCGCCAGCGTGACCACGAGCCCGGCCAGCAGCGGCCCGACGGCGCCGAACCAGAACGCCCACTGCCAGCCCAGCGTGGCACCGAGCTTGCCCGCCACCAGAATGGAAATCGTCGAACCCACGCCGAAACTGGCGGTATAAAACGCCGTTGCCCGCGACTGCGCCGCGCCTTCCAGATGATCGGTCAGCGCCTTGAGTCCCGGCATGTAAGTACCGCCGAGCGCTGCGCCGATCAGGAACTGGGCCAGGGCCGCGCTCCAGAAGCCCTGGCCCAGCGCGGCAAAGGTGGCGGCGCCGATGCTGCCAACCATGCAGGCCATCAGATAAATGCGACGCGAATCCATGCGATCCGTCAGGCTGGTCAGCACCGGCACCGACACCATATATCCCGCGAACAGGAATCCGCTGATCGCGCCGGCCTCGGAATTGGACAAACCCCAGGCACGCTGCAACTGCGGCAGCAGCGTCGTGTACGCGGCGAAGCCGGTCATCGACAGCGCCTCGGCGAGGCACATAGTAAAGGTCAGCCGCGCAGCGGAATGTTTGGGGACGCTCATGCCTTAGACCGCTCCGGCATCACGCAACAGTTTGGCGATGGCTTCAGCCATACGCCGGTAACCGTCGGCATTGGGATGGATGGGATCGGATTTCAGTTCCGGCTTGTAGAGCACGCTGGTGACAATTTTGCCTTCGTAGGGAATACCGAATTCCCTCGCGAGTTTTTCATAAAATTCCGGCGCACTGGTGATCAGGCCCGGCGCCGGCACACCGACCAGAACAGCATCCATCCCGCGGCTGCGGATTTCCTTGAGCATCGCCCGCAGATTGGCTTCGATGACATCGGGTGACCCTTTGCGCAGCATGTCATTGCCGCCGAGGCAGACAATCACCAGCCGCGGCTGATGTTCATCCAGAGCGCCCGGCAGACGCTGCAGTCCGCCTGCCGTCTGCTCGCCGGGAACACCGGCGCGCACCACGGTACGGCCCAGCAATTGCGACAGCACCGCCGGATAACTCTCCTCGGCTTTGGCGCCCGTGCCATAGGTCAGGCTGTCGCCGAAGGCCAGCACCACATCCGCCACCGCCAGCTTCGCCACTTTCGGCGTGCTGCCGCCGCAACCGCCCAGCAGCAGGACCATCGTGATGGCCGTAATCAGCCAGCGCTTCATGCGCGCTTCTCCTTCATGCGGCCGCTTTTGAAATCACGGATGATTTCGCGCGCCGCATTGCGACCCGGCAATCCGGTGACCCCGCCGCCGGGATGGGTGCCGGAACCGCAGAGATAGAGGCGGTTCACCGGCGAGCGGTAATCGCCGTGGCCGAGCACCGGTCGCGCAGTCCACAACTGGTCGAGCGTCAACGCGCCGTGGAAAATGTCTCCGCCTGTCAACCCGAATTCGCGCTCAAGATCCAGCGGCGAGAGGATTTTTCTGGCGATCACCGCATCCTTGAAATTCGGCGCGTAGCGCGTCACGGTGTCGATCACATGATCAGCGGCCTGCTCGCGGATTTCATCCCAGGACAGCCCGTTGGGCAGCTCGGGACTGAAGTGCTGACAGAACAGGCTGGCGACATGCCGGCCGGCGGGCGCGAGGCTGTCATCGACCGTCGACGGGATCAGCAGCTCCACCACCGGTGCGCGCGAGCAGCCATAAGTACGCGCATCGAAATAAGCCTGCTCCATATAAGCCAGCGACGGCGCCATGATGATGCCGGACTGATGATGCTGGGCAACGTCTCTGCCGGGCAGGCAATTGAAATCCGGCAGTTCATTGAGGGCAACATTCATGCGGAAGGTCGCCGATCCGCATTTCCAAGCCTGCATGCGACGGCGGAAATCGGCGTCCAGCGCCGGCGCATCAATCAGCTTGAGATACAACAGTTTGGGATTGACGTTGGCCGCCACACAACGCGCCTCGATAACCCTCCCGTCTTTCAGTTGCACGCCCTGGGCGCCGCGGGAATCAACACAGACATTGACCACTTCGGCGCCGGTGTCGATGTGCACGCCGCGGGCGCGGGCTTCGGCCGCCATTGCCTGGGTGATCGCGCCCATACCGCCAACGGCATGGCCCCAGACGCCGCGCTTGCCGTTCACTTCGCCGAATACATGATGCAACAGGACATAAGCCGTGCCGGGCGCGTAAGGACTGGCAAAGTTACCGACAATCGCGTCGAAGCCCAGTGCGGCCTTGATCGGCGCCGACTCAAACCAGAAATCCAGCAGATCACCGGCACTTTTGGTGAACAGGTCCAGCACGTCGCGCCGGGCTGCCATGTCGAGTTTTTTGAACCGCCTCGCGGTCTTTATGGCCGACAGGAAGTCGCCGATGCCGCCGCCGACATTGGGCGGAGTTTCCAGCGAAAGCTCGCGCAGCACATCGGCCACCCGCTCCAGCATGGCGTAATACGCCGGGAGTCTTGCCGCATCGGCAGGGGAAAAACGCGCGACCTCGGCCTGGGTCTCGGCCAGCGAACCGCCCACTTTCAGGTAGTCGGTGTCCGACAGCGGCAAAAAATTGGCAATGGGCCGCTCCAGGATGCGCAGGCCGTGTTCGGCCAGCCGCAGGTCGCGGATGACCTGCGGATTGAGCAGGCTGACCGTGTAACTGGCGGTGGAATTGCGGAATCCGGGGTGAAATTCTTCGGTGACGGCAGCCCCGCCGACCACGGACCGGCGCTCGATGACGCGCACCTTGAGTCCGGCGGCGGCGAGATAACAGGCGCAGGTCAGGCCGTTGTGGCCGCCACCGACGATCAGTACATCGCAGGTTACGGGTGGGGGCATGGGAACCGGGCTGCTTGCGTGAACGAAAATGGCGCGCCCGAGACGATTCGAACGTCCGACCCCTGCCTTCGGAGGGCAGTACTCTATCCAGCTGAGCTACGGGCGCGTTGCGGGGCCGATTCTACCATGCCCCCCCGTGACGCCGTTTTACCGGGCATGGCATTGCCGATATAATTCGCGCTTTCCAGAAGCTCCGGGATCTCGCAATGAGCGAACACCACCAGACGGAACATTCCTCCCCGATCAAAACGCCCAAGCAGTTGGCGATCGTTGTCGCACTGGCCTTTATCGTGCCCGTTGTCGTCATCATCGTACTGGCCCAGTTCGCGGCCGGCGGCAAAAAATCCACGGCTTCGCCCGCTGCGCAGGAAGAAGCGGTGGCCAAACGGCTCAAGCCTGCGGGTGAAGTCATCATCTCCGCCAGCGGCAGCGCACAGCAGCTGCGCGACGGCAAAACGGTGGTTGAAACCGCCTGCGCGGCCTGTCACGCCACCGGCGCGATGAACGCGCCGAAAATCGGCGACAAGGCGGCCTGGGGCAAGCTGACCTCACGCAGCCTCGAAGCGCTGACCGCGAGCGCCATCAAAGGCGTGCGCCAGATGCCGGCCCGCGGCGGCAATCCTGATCTTGCCGACATCGAAATCTCGCGCGCCATTGTTTACATGGCGAATCAGGGCGGCGCCAACTGGAAAGAACCGGCAGCGCCGGCGGCAGCCCCTGCCGCTGCGCCCGCAGCTGCAGCAGCGCCTGCTGCCGTTGCCGCAGCCCCGGCCGGTAGCGATGCCGGCAAAGGCAAAAGCATTTATGAAGCCAGCTGCGCCGCCTGCCACGCCGCCGGTGTCGCCGGTGCGCCGAAAGCCGGCGACAAAGCCGCTTGGGCGCCTCGCCTGAAAACCGGCAAAGATGCGTTGTATGCGTCGGTGCTCAAAGGCAAGGGCGCAATGCCGCCGAAAGGCGGCAACGCCTCGGCGTCAGATGCCGACATCAAGGCTGCTGTCGATTACCTCACCGGGCTGGCCAAGTAATAACGCACGCCCCGCAGGTGCATGACTCCAAGGCGCAGCGTTGCTGCGCCTTTTTTCTTTGACCCGGCAAACGCATGGCCACTTACGCGATCGGTGACATCCAGGGTTGTTACGACGAGCTGCGACGGCTGCTGGACAAGCTTGCGTTCGACGCCTCGCACGACACGCTGTGGATCGCCGGCGACATCGTCAACCGCGGGCCGCAGACGCCGGCGGTGCTGCGTTATCTGCGCAGCCTCGGCGACCGCGCCGCGGTCATCCTGGGCAACCACGATCTGCATCTGCTGGTGGTGGCTGCCGGCGTGCGCAAACCCCATCGCGGCGACACGCTGGACGAACTGCTGTCCGCACCCGACCGCGATGAGCTGCTGGACTGGCTGCGCCGCCAGAAACTGATGCATGCGGGCGCCGGATACGCCATGGTTCATGCGGGACTGTTGCCGCAGTGGACCATTGCACAGGCGCTGTCGCTGGCCGCTGAAGTAGAGACGGTACTGCAGGGCCCCGATTACGGCGACTTCCTGCAGCATATGTACGGCAACGAACCGCTGCGCTGGCACGACGGTCTGACCGGTTACGACCGGCTGCGCGTCGTGGTTAATGCAATGACCCGATTGCGGCTGTGCACGCCCGACGGCACGATGGATTTTTCGCACAAGACCGGCCTGCACGGCATGCCCCCCGGCTACATCCCGTGGTTTGACGTGCCGAATCGGGCAAGCAGCGACACGCCGCTGATCTTCGGCCATTGGGCCGCGCTCGGTCTGCTGCTGCGCCCCGATCTGCTGGGTATCGACTCCGGATGCGTCTGGGGACGCCAGCTGACCGCGGTCCGGCTGGAAGACCGGCAGGTTTTTCAGTGCGAGTGCACCGGCCTCAGCGGTTCAGGCGACTAGCAATCGCGGCGTGCGCGGCATCGGCCAGGGCGCGGCGATGCGGCACATCACCGGACAGCAGCGGCAGAAAATGCAGCTGTGCATCGATTTTCCGCAGCGCGAGAATCTGCAGCAGGGATTGCCACAACGTCTTGTCACCGTCGAAAGCCGCTTCGGTACACAAAGCACCGTCACCATGCGTAAACCGCAGGGCCACCGGCTGCACGACGGCATCCGCAATCAGCGCGGGTTGCAGCAGGGAACTGTGAAAACGCAGGATATGCGTGCCGTCGGTTGTGGTGCCTTCGGGAAAGACTGCAACCACATCCCCTTGCAGCATCGCCTCCGCAATCAACCGGTTAATACGCGCGGTATCGCTGCGTCTTGCACGCTCGATAAACAAGGTGCCGGTTTTTGCACTGAGCCAGCCGATAAACGGCCAGCGGCGGATCTCTGATTTGGCGACAAAACGCATCGGGATCGCCGAGTTCAGCGCAAAGATGTCCAGCCAGGAAACATGGTTGGACACCAGCATCAGCGGCCGCGCGCGGACCGGCGCATCGTGCACATGCACCTGAACGCCGAGAATACGCATCAGCGCAGCCGACCATTGACGGATTTCCTGACGGCAGCGTGCCCTGGAAAAAAACGGGAACAGCAGCGCGACCGTCAGCAGACCGCGCAGCAAATGCACAAAAACACGCACGAGACGCAGGCCACGCGTTACCGGCGATGTTGTTCCACGACCGCTCATGGCGGCCATTATAGGGTGGCGCAGCGCGCCGGCCATCAGGAACGCAGGAAATGCCGGGCGTAACGAGCGCTCATGCGCGACAGCGGCAGCAGCATCAGCAGATCAGCGGTATTGAAATCGGGATCCCAGGCCGGCGCGCCGCAGATATAAGCGCCCGCGCGGAGATAACCTTTGACCAGCGCCGGCGGCTGCGCATCGACATCACGTCGCAACGCAGCCAGGGGTAGTTCGCAGCGCGGGAACACGCGGTATTCCGCCGGCGACAGATGATTGCGGACCAGCCGGCGATAAATGCTGGCCGCCGCACAACCGCCGTCGGCCATGCTCAACGAAGCACAGCCGATCAGATAGCGGTAATCATGACGCCCGGCAAACGCCGCCAGTCCCGACCAGAGCAAGGCAATCGTGGTGCCGGTGCGGTAATCGGGATGCACGCAGGAGCGGCCGATTTCGACCGTGGTGTCACGCAGATGCTGGATGCGGGTCAGATCAAATTCGCCGTCGGCGTAGAAATTCCCGATCTCGCGCGCCTTCTGTCCCGGCAACAGCCGGTATGTGCCGACCACTTCACCGCTGCCGGTATCGCGCACCAGCAGGTGCTGGCAATGGGCGTCGTACAAATCGCAGTCGATGCCGAGAGCAGCACCAGGCACACGGGCGCCCATTTCTTCGGCAAATACGCGGTAACGCAGGCGCTGCGCCTCCAGCACCTCTGCAGAACTGCGCGCGAATGACACCGCCAGCGCCGCGCCGGTGCCGGCGCGGGTTTCCGCGACTTCAATGGTTTGGTCGAGCATCAGGCCTCTCCGTCGTTTATTGGACGGATTCGAGGCTAATGCCGGAGAATGACAGCGCCGTTAAGAACCGGTTAACAATCGGTTACAGCGGGAACCGCGCGGAAAAGCCCCTTAGTGCGTGACGCGGGACGTGCGGCCATCGGAAAGAATGCGCACGCGATCACCGGCCTTAAAGGTCTCGTCAGCTTCCTGGACGATCGCGACCAGTGCACCGCTGTCGAGTTTGATGGTGATCTCGACACCGTTGCGTCGCGTCGTGCCCTGCTCAATCGCCTGACCGGCGACGCCGCCGGCAACCGCACCGAGGACTGCCGCGATATCCGATCCGCGACCGCCGCCAACAGTACCGCCGGCGATGCCGCCGACCACCGCGCCGGCGGCCGGACCGACGATCGTGCGGGTGCCTTCAATCTGCACCGGGCGCACGCTTTCGACGACGCCCATGCGCACATTCTGCTCGCGTCGCGCTTCGTCCCGGGTATAGGAACCGCCGCCCAGACTTTCCGCACAACCGGCCAGCATTGCCGCCGCCAGTACTGCCGCTGCAATC
>CBHTVL010000023.1:0-11361 GCA_966096475.1 uncultured Burkholderiales bacterium | reverse complement strand
CCGGTGCCGCTCCGGCTGCGCGTCCTGCCACTCCCGGGGCCTCTCCTGGACCCCCACGGCGGAGTGCGCCAGGCGCCAGTCCAGGTCGGGGGTGAGCCTGCCGGTCGTCCCCAGGGCGACCGCCGGGGCGGACGCGACCGCGGTTGACGCGACCGATGCCGATCTTGCCGACATAGCTGGAGTAATCGAGCGAGCAGATCTGCAGTTGCAGCGGACCGTTGGGATCATCGGCGCGCATCGGCACGTGGGCGACCACGGCTTCAAACAGCGGTTCCAGCGTGCCTTCACGGACATCAGGCTCGGTGCCGGCGAATCCGTTCAGCGCGGAGGCGTAGATCACCGGGAAATCTAGCTGTTCTTCGGTCGCGCCGAGTTTGTCGAACAGGTCGAAGGTCTGGTTGACGACCCAGTCCGGACGGGCGCCCGGGCGGTCAATCTTGTTGACCACGACGATGGGCTTCAGGCCCAGCGCCAGCGCTTTGCGGGTGACGAAACGGGTCTGCGGCATCGGGCCTTCAACGGCATCGACCAGCAGCAGCACGCCGTCGACCATCGACAGCACGCGCTCCACCTCGCCGCCGAAGTCGGCGTGGCCGGGGGTGTCGACGATGTTGATCAGGGTGCCTTTCCAGGTGACCGCGCAGTTCTTGGCGAGAATCGTGATGCCGCGCTCGCGCTCGATGTCGTTGGAGTCCATGACGCGTTCGGTGATCTGCTCGTGTGCGGCAAAGGTGCCGGACTGACGCAGCAGTTTGTCGACGAGCGTGGTTTTGCCATGATCAACGTGAGCGATGATGGCTATGTTGCGTAGCGGGCGTTGTTCGATGGCGGACACGGGAAGGGCCTTGGAAAAAAGGGGCGGATTGTAGCACGCGCACCACGCTATTGCCTTGAATTTTCGGACTTTTCCCCGCACTGAAGGAGGGCGGCGAGGGGCTTTTTACTCTGGCAACCTGGAAAAAACCTAGCTATTTCCGATACTTGCGGGTATAGTGCGCACACCTTGCAGGGGCATATTGCTGTTTGTGCACTGCAGGATGCATCTGTCCCTGACCCCTTCGATTTCAGCTCCCTTCTCTGAAAAGCTGCTTCCGCCACGGTTAGCGACGATACCCGTGCGCCGGTGGCCGCCACCGCGACTTTGTCGCGGCCTGCCCTGCAGTAGTGGCATTTCCTGCGCGTTTATGGCTGATGAACTGTTGTTGCCTGCAGAGGCCGCAAAGTTCACAGAGGAATAAAGAAAACGTTACGCCTGCGCGTCTGCGCGGGACGCCGTTTGCTGCGCCTTTGTGTCTTCTTTGTATTGATGATCTCTGTGGCCGCGGTTTTTCCGCAGTCGTTTTGTTTTTTGAAAGTATCAATCATGTCTTTTGCATCCCTGAATCTGAATCCCGCCCTCGTGCAGGCCCTGGCCGCCGCGGGTTACACCGAACCGACGCCCGTGCAGGCGCAGGCGATTCCTGTCGCGCTGACCGGCTTTGACCTGATGGTTTCAGCCCCCACCGGTACCGGCAAGACCGCAGCCTTCGTGCTGCCGGCGCTGCAGCGACTGAGCCTGGCGCCCGCGCGTCACGGCCGCGGCCCGCGCGTGCTGGTGCTGACGCCGACCCGCGAACTCGCCATGCAGGTCACCGAGGCGGTCGATAAATACTGCAAATTCTCCCGCCACATGCGCACCGGCACGGTGCTCGGCGGCATGCCTTATCCGAAACAGCGTCGTCTGCTCGAACAGTCGCTGGATGTACTGGTTGCGACCCCGGGCCGCCTGATCGATTTAATTGACCAGGGCAAGGTGGATTTTTCGCGCCTGGAACTGTTGATCCTCGACGAAGCCGACCGCATGCTCGACATGGGCTTCATTGAGCCGGTCCGCCGCATTGCTGCCAAAACCCCGGCAACGCGCCAGACCATGCTGTTCTCGGCAACACTCGACGGCAAAATCGAAAAGCTGGCGCGCGAACTGCTGCGTGAACCGAAGCTGATCGAAGTCGCCGGCGCGCAGGCCAAACACGAAAACATCGAGCAGCGCCTGCACTATGTGGATGACGGCAGCCACAAGCACCGTCTGCTGGAGCATGTGCTGCGCGAAGAATGCCAGGCACAGGCCATCGTTTTCACTGCGACCAAACACGGCGCGGACCGCCTTGCCGACAAGCTGTTCCACGGCGGCCACGAAGCGGCAGCGCTTCACGGCAACATGAACCAGTCGCAACGCAACCGCACGCTGGCCAAACTGCGCAGCGGCGCGGTTCGTATTCTGGTGGCCACCGATGTCGCAGCGCGCGGCATCGACGTCGCCAGCATCAGCCACGTCATCAACTACGATCTGCCGAAAGTCGCTGAAGACTATGTGCACCGCATCGGCCGTACCGGTCGTGCGGGCGCGATGGGCACCGCGATTTCCTTCGCGTCTTCCGACGATATCCGTCAGCTGAAGCAGATCGAGCGTTATATCGGCCAGACCATTGAACGCTGGTCAGTCCCGGGATTTGAAGCCAAAAAACCGATGCACAGCGAAGCGCCGCGTCGCAGCAGCGGCCGTCCTGCTCCCAACGGACGCCGCGGTGCGCCGCCGGCACGCGGCAACGGTAATGGCCGTCCGGCCTACCGTGGCGGCAATGCCAAGCGCGGTACTGCCAACCCGCGCTAATATGTGAGTTCTGGGGGAGTCGTTTTGTTGAATATCGCCGCGGCCCTCCGCGGCGATTTCATTTGAGGTTTCTTTTTAGTCAAAGGAATCAAAATGTTACGTACAATTTTCGCCTTTGCTGTAATGTTGCTGTCTGTGTTTGCCGGAACCGCTGTTGCTCAGGATTATCCGACCCGGCCGGTTTCGCTGATCGTTCCCTTTGCGGCCGGTGGCCCGACCGACACGCTGGCGCGCAATCTGGCGCAGCACATGACCAAGACGCTGAAGCAGCAGGTCATTGTCGAGAATCGTGTCGGTGCCGGCGGCACGCTGGGCGTCGGCATCGTTGCCAAATCCAAGCCCGACGGCTATCAGGTGCTGCTGCACCACATCGGCATGTCCACTGCGCCGACCCTGTACCGCAAGCTGCAGTTCAATCCGCTGACGGATTTCGAATATATCGGCCAAGTCGCCGATGTGCCGATGACGTTGATTGCGCGTACCGGCCTGCCGCCTGACAACTACAAGGACTTCGTCGCTTATGTGAAGGCGAACAAGGACAAGCTGAACATGGGCAACGCCGGTCTCGGCGCCGCATCGCATCTCTGCGGCCTGCTGTTCATGTCGCGCATCGAAGCCGATATCCAGACCATTCCCTACACGGGCACCGGTCCGGCAATGTCGGCACTGATGGGCAATCAGATCGACCTGATGTGCGACCAGACCACCAACACCACCGGCGCCATCCAGTCGGGCAAGGTCAAGGTGTTCGGCGTCACCACCAAAAAACGTGTGCCCTCGCTGCAATATGTGCCGACGCTGCAGGAGCAGGGCCTCAAGGATTTTGAGGTTGCGGTATGGCACGGACTGTATGTGGCCAAGGGAACGCCGAAGCCGATACTCGACAAACTGAATGCCGCGCTGGTTGCTGCAATCAAGGATCAGCAGTTCAGGGATTCGCTGACGAAGCTCGGTGCTGAAGCGGTAACGCCGGACAAGGCGACGCCGGAATCACTGGCCAAACATCTGAAGGCCGAGATCGAGAAATGGGGTCCGGTGATCAAAAAGGCAGGCGTTTACGCCGACTGATTCTGTCCAAGGCAATCCATCCCCCGCCGCCAGCGTGCGCCGGGGGATTTTTTTCGCCCGGCGCCACGGGTTTGCGCATTGATTTTCGCGGGTGCTGACAGTACAGTAGCCGGCTTTCACTTTGGCAGAACAATAATGAAATTCAGCGGGGAGATTGCGGTTGGCGCAACGCGCGATGCCGTGTTCGCAAAGCTGCAGGACATCCACTTTTTTGCATCCTGCATTGAAGGCGTGCGTGACCTGACGCCGCGTGATGACAAATGCTTCGATGCAGTGCTTGAAACCAAGGTGGCTTACATGACCTTCAAGTTCAAGGTTGCTGTTGAACTGACAGAAGTCGCGCCGCCTGAAATAATTGCTGCAAAAATTGAAGGTGCGCCGATGGGACTGGTCGGGCGGCTGACCGCGACATCGTCGACGCGTCTGATCGATGCCGGCGACGGCAGTACAAAAATCCAGTATGAAATTGATACCGCGCTGACCGGAAAACTCGGCAGCATCGGCCAACCGGTTCTGAAAGCCAAAGCCAAGGAAATGGAAAAACAGTTTGCCAAAAATCTGGGCGCAGCTTTTGCCGGCGCGACGCAGGGGACGGCATGACGCCTTTTGAACTGGCTGAACCGCGCTCCCTCAAGGATGCGTTGACGCTGCTCAATACCGACGATCCGTCGGTGCGCGCCTTCGGCGGCTGCACTGCGCTGATGCTGATGATGAAAACCGGCGTGTTTCAGCCGACCTGCCTGGTGAGCTTGCGCGGCGTCGAGCCGCAGCATGCGGCGATCCGGTCGGAAGGCGGCGTTTTGCGCATCGGTGCGCTGGCGACGCTGACCGCGATCGGTGCTTCGGCGATGGTGCGCAAGGCGGCCCCCGTGATTACCGGCGCGATGCAGACCTTGTCCAATGTGCGCGTCCGCAATGTCGCTACGCTGGGCGGGCATCTGGCCCACGGCGATCCGCATATGGACCTGCCGCCGGTGATGATCGCGCTGGATGCCGAGCTGACCGCGGTGTCGGTCAGTGGTGAGCGCACGCTGGCAGTGGCTGACCTGTTCACCGGTTATTACGAAACCGCGCTGGCAAAGAATGAGCTGATCAGCGAGCTGCGGATTCCGTCGCAGGCGGGGCGCCGTTCCGCCTACATCAAATTCACGACGCGCACCGCGGACGACTGGCCGGCGCTGGGCATCGCGGTGTCGTTCGCGACCGACGGCAAGGTGATTCAGGATGCGCGCGTGGTGGTCAGCGCTGCGACCGAAAAAGCTGTACGGCTGCGCGATGCCGAAGCCGTACTGAACGGCGCGACCGTCAGCGATGCGGTGCTGGCGCGCGCCGGTGAAGCGGCGGCGGCCGAAGCCGAGATGGTCGGCGATGCCCGCGGCTCGGTGGCGTACAAACGCGAAATGCTGCGGGTGTATGCCGCACGCGCTGTGAAACAGGCGCTTGCCGCCTAACCCGATTCAGGAATCCGTCATGGCAACAATACTGGGTAAAACCAATTCCGGCGCCGCCTTCGGTCGCTCCATCCCTCGCGTTGAGGCGCAGGCCAAGGTCACCGGCAAAGCCGAGTATGTGCACAACCTGCGGCTGCCGGGCATGCTTTACGGCAAGGTCCACCGCAGCACGGTAGCGCATGGGCGTATTCGCGGTATCGATGTGTCGGCGGCAAAGGCATTGCCCGGCGTTTATGCGGTCTACACCGCAGCCGACATCATCAAGCTGATTCCGGAGCCTTATTACGGTCCGGCCTTCCATGACCAGCCCATCCTCGCAGTCGACAAGGTGCATCATGTCGGCGAGCCGGTGGCGCTGGTGCTGGCCGCCGATCCGCATGTGGCCGAGGCGGCGGCGCAGCTGATTGAAGTGGATTACGAGGAACTGCCCGCAGTCTTTGATGAAGTCGAGGCGATGACGTCGAAGGCGATCGTGCATGAAGTGCTCAAGCCGGCCGGTACCTTTCCCGATCTGAAGCATCTCAAGGGCAAACGCGACACCAATATCGCACTGGATTTCCATCTGCGCCGCGGTGATACGCAAAAGGCGTTTGCCGAAGCGGATCATGTGTTTGAACACACTTTCCGCACCCAGCAGGTACTGCATGTTCCGCTGGAGCCGTTTGTCACTGTCGCCGACCCGACGCCCAACCAATTGGTGATCCACACCGCGTCGCAAAGCCCGTCCTTCGTGCGCATTGAAATCGCGCGCCTGCTCGGCTGGGCTGAAAACAAGGTGCGGGTGAAGGTGCCTTATCTGGGCGGCGGCTTCGGCGCCAAGCTGTATATCAAGACCGAAGCGCTGACGGCGGCTGCGGCATTGCTCGCCGGCCGGCCGGTGAAGATCGCGCTGACGATGGAAGAGCAGTTCTATCAGATCACCAAACACGCAGCGACGCTGCGCATCAAAAGCGGTGTCACCAAGGAAGGCAAGGTTACGGCGCGCGAATGCGAGGTGTGGTGGAACGGCGGCGCCTACGCCGACATCGGTCCCCGGGTGACGCAGAAATCGGGCTTTACCGCGCCTGGACCGTATGACATCGATCACGTCAGTATCGATTCCTATGCGCTGTATACCAATCTGCCGGCGGCCGGTGCTTTGCGCGGCTTCGGCATTCCGCAGCTGGTGTGGGCTTACGAGAGCCACACTGACATGATCGCCAAGGCGCTGAAGATGGATCCGCTGGCGATCCGCCGCAAGAACATCCTTCGCGAAGGCCGGCCGCAGGCGACCGGTACGCTGATGCGTGATGCCGGCATTGAAAAAGTGCTGGAACGACTGGCCGAGCGCATGAACTGGGAGAAATCCTTTGACCGTGGCAGCGGCACCATGCGTCGCGGGCGCGGCATCGCCATCGGATTCAAGGCGAGCATTTCGCCGACGACCTCGGTAGCCATCGTCAACGTCAGTGCCGACGGCAGCTGCATGGTCTATTGCAGCACCGTGGACATGGGGCAGGGCTCCGACACCGCGATGGCGCAGTTTGCCGCCGAGGCGCTGGGCATTCCGGTTGAGTCGGTCACCGTGGTGCATCCCGATACCGATGTCACGCCGTACGACATGGCGACGCTGGGTTCGCGTTCGACCTATCACATGGGTCATGCCGTCAAGCTCGCCGCCGAAGATGCGCGCGACAAGCTGATGCAGCTGGCGAAGGATGTCGGCCTGTCAGCGGAAACCACGCCGATTCCCGATATTTTCCGCAAGAAATACGGCATGCAGGCCGGCAATATCGTCGGCATCGGCAGTTACATCCCGACCTATACCTCGCCGGACGCGCAAGGCCAGACCGACAATGCCACGCCGTTCTGGATGATCGGTGCGACCGGTGCCGAAGTCGAAGTTGATACCGAGACCGGCGAGTTCAAGATCACGCGACTGGTCAATTTGGTGGATGTCGGCCGTCCGGTGAATCCGGCGATTGTCGAAACACAGATCTCCGGCGCGACGATGATGCAGCTGGGTTTCACGCTGTTCGAGCGTATGGATTTCGATGCCGGGCAGTGCACCAATGCCTCGCTGGCCGATTACAAGATCCCGGGCATCCGCGATGTGCCGCTGGTCATGGAAAACGAAGCGGTGGACATGGTGCAGCAGTCGGGGCCCTTCGGCGCCAAAGGAGTCGGCGAAAGCGGCACCTTCGGCGTATCGCCGGCAATTGCCAGTGCCATTGATGATGCGGTCGGCGTGCGGCTGACCAGCCTGCCGCTGACGGCGGAAGCGGTTTATCGCGGCCTGTGCGCGCAAGCGGGCAAGCCGCTGGACGAATAAAGAGAATGAGCGCCATGCAAAGAAACATCCGGTTCACGCTGAACGGCCGTCCGGTCGAGACGCAGGTCGGCAATCACCAGAATCTGGTCGAGGTGCTGCAGGGGCAGGGGCTGTTCGGTGCGCGCGAAAGCTGCGCCCAGGGGCTGTGCGGCTGCTGTACGGTGATCGTTAACGGTACGGCCGTTTCGGGCTGCCTGACGCTGGCGCCGCTGATCGATGGCGCCGATGTGCGCACCATTGAGGAATCTGCCGACGGAAAGCTCGATGTGGTGCAGCAGGCCTTTATCGAAACCGGCGCCTTCCAGTGCGGGTTCTGCACGCCGGGTTTTGTGCTGATGACGCGGCAATTGCTGGATGCGCATCCGGATCCCACTGACGACGAAATCCGGCATTATCTGGCGGGCAATCTGTGCCGCTGTGCGGCTTATCCTGAAATCATCAAGGCTGTGCGGCTCGCCGCGGCCAAACGCAAAGGCTGAATATGACCCGTCCCGCCGGTAACCCGCTGGATCTGCGTGCATGGCTGGAGACGGCGCGTTCGCTGGGCGAGCTGAAGGACGTCAAAGGCGCTGACGCGAAGCTGGAGTTGGGCGCAATCAGTGAACTCAATGTCAAGATCGACGGCGCACCGGCATTGCTGTTTGATGAGATCAAGGGTTATCCCAAGGGTTTTCGCATCCTGACCTGCAGCACGGCCAGTCCGACGCGGTTGTCGTCGATCCTGCGTCTGCCGGTGGAACGTCAACATCATCAGCTGGTGCAGAAACTGCGCGGCCGGCCCAAGGGTTGGCAGGCGGAAGCGCCGAAATACGATCCGCTGCCGGTGGAAACCGGTCCGGTGTTCGAGAATATTCAGTCCGGCAAGGATGTCGACATCAACATCTTCCCGTCGCCGCTGTGGCACGAGAAGGATGGCGGGCCATATATCGGTACCGGCTGTTGTGTGGTGACCAAGGATTTTGATTCCGACTGGGTCAATGTCGGTACTTACCGCGTGCAGGCTTTCGACAAGAATCACGTCGGTCTCGACATGATCCCGGGCAAACACGGCGCCATCCAGTACGACAAGCATATGCAGGCGGGTAAGCCCTTCCCGGTAGCCATCGTCATCGGCTGCGATCCGCTGGGTTATCTGATCTCGGGCATCGAAGTGCCCTTCGGCATGTGCGAATACAACTACATCGGCGCCATTCTCGGAGAACCGGTGCAGGTGGTGCAGGGTGAGCTGACCGGCTTGCCGATCCCGGCGGGTGCTGAAATCGTGCTTGAAGGTTATTGCCATCCGGGGGACGTCAAAACCGAAGGGCCTTTCGGCGAGTTCCATGGTTATTACCCCGGCAAAGAGGGCAAGGCACCGGTGGTGACCATTGAGCGGGTGTATTACCGCAATGATCCGATCATTGTCGGCAGCCCGCCGGCGAAACCGCCCAATGATTATTCCTATTCCAAGGCGGTGATGCGGTCCTCGCTGCTGTTCGATGCGCTGCTGGCCGCCGGTGTGCCCGATGTGCACAGTGTGTGGGCACACGAGATCGGCGGCGCGCGCATGTTCAATGTGGTGGCGATCCGTCAGCGTTATGCCGGTCATGCGCGACAGGCCGGGCACATCCTCAATCAGTGCGGCGTCGGCGCCTATATGTCGCGTTACAGCGTCGTGGTCGATGAGGACATTGATCCGTCCAATCTGCAGGAAGTGATGTGGGCGGTGGCGACCAGGACCGATCCGGAAACGGATATCGACATCATCAAGCGCGGCATGGGTTCGAAAAACGACCCGATGTTTGTCGCCTACCGTTACAACGCGCCGTTTAACTCAAAGGCGATCATCGACGCCTGCCGGCCTTACGATCATCTGCACGAATTCCCGGCGGTGGCCGAGGCGAGCAAGGAATTGCAAGCCCAAGTCAGGGAAAAGTGGAAAGACCTGTTCTGAATAACAAACGGATTAACGGAGGAGAAATCATGACCCGATTCACGACGCTGCTCGCTGCAGTGCTGTTCGTCTCAGCGGCACATGCGGCAGACAACTATCCCGGCAAACCGATCCGTGTGCTGGTGCCCTTCGCACCCGGCGGCGTGGTCGATACTTCGGCGCGTATCCTGACCAACAAGATCATCGAGGACAAGGGCTGGCAGTTTGTGGTCGACAACCGTCCCGGCGCCAACGGCTTTCTTGCGACCGGCACCACGGCCCGTGCCAATGCCGACGGTTACACGCTGCTGGCCGCACATACCGGAGAGATGTCGGTGAACCCGGTGCTGTTCAAGAGCATGCCTTACGATGTCGAGCGTGATTTCACGCCGATCATCATGGTCAGTGATGCGCCGATGCTGGTGGTGGTCAACGCTGCTTCGCCGTTCAATTCACTGAAGGATCTGGTGGCCGGCATGAAGGCCAAACCCGGTCAATTGACCTTCGGCTCACCCGGCACCGGCTCGGTCAACCACATGGCGACGGAATGGCTGGTCAATGCTGCCGGCGCCAAGGCGCTGCATGTGCCGTACAAGGGCGGTGCGCCGGCTGTCTCGGCGGTCGCCGGCAACGAAGTGGTGTTCACAGTCGCAGGCCTGCCGGGCGTGTTGCCGCATCTGATGGCCAAGCGCGTCAAGGTGTTGGGGGTGACTACCGCCAAACGCTCACCGCAGGTGCCGGATTACGCATCGGCACAGGAAGCCGGTATTCCCGGTGTCGATGCGTCGATCTGGGTCGGCCTGTTTGCACCCAAGGGCACGCCCAAAGAGATCGTTGCCAAGCTCTACCAGGCCTCGGCCGATGTACTGAAAAATGCCGATATCAAGAAACGTTATGCCACGGTCGGCGGTGCGGAAACCACAACCATGGGCACCGAAGAATTCAACAAACGCATCCGCAGCGAGCTGGAGCGTTACCGCAAGGTGGCGGCGCAGGTCGGCATCCAGCAGCAGTAGCGCTGTCTTCAGCCGTAAAAAAAGCCGGCCTGTGCCGGCTTTTTTTACGGGGGCTGCAGTTCATTGACGGGGAATGTTTGCGGCTCGCGCCACTTTTTCCCAGCGTTCAATATCGCGTCGGATCTGTGTCGCAAATTCCTCGGGACTGTTGCCGATCGCATCGGCGCCTTCCGCGGCGAGTTTCTGCCGGATGTCCGGCAGTGCGAGCATTTGCACGGTTTCCGCATGCAGTTTTGTGATGGCTTCGCGCGGGGTGCCTGACGGCGCGAGCAGACCGTACCAGGAACCGGCCTCGAATCCCGGAAGGCTCGATTCGGCGAAGGTCGGCAGTTCGGGCAGCGCCGGCGAGCGTTTCACCGAGGCCACCGCCAGCGCGCGCAGGCGATCCGCCTTGACCAGCGGCAGCACGGCAGGAAGCGAGTTGAACATCAGCGAGACATGGCCGCCGACGAGGTCATTCACTGCAGGCGGGCCGCCTTTATAGGCGACATGGATGATGTTGATACCGGCCATTGTGCGCAGCATTTCACCGGCAAGGTGGGCAGAACTGCCGGTACCGAAGGATGCGTAGTCCAGCTGGCCCGGCCGCGACTTTGCCAGCGCGACCAGTTGCTGCAGCGTGCGGACCGGAATCGAGGGATGCACCACCAGCAGGAAAGGCGAATCGGCGAAGTTGCTGACCGGCGCGAAATCCCTGACCGGGTCGTAGGGCAGTTTTGCGTAGACCGCGGGATTGGTGGTGTGGGTGCCTGTTGTGCCGAACAGCAGGGTATAGCCGTCGGCAGGCGCCTTGGCGACGAACTGCGTGCCGATGATGCCGGCGGCGCCGGCGCGGTTGTCGATGAACACCTGCTGTCCCATGTACTCGGAGAGCTTGGCCGTGTACAGCCTCCCTACCACGTCGGTGGGGCCGCCGGCGGCAAAGCCCAGCAGCACGCGCACCGGCCTGTTGG
>CBHTVL010000022.1:0-11412 GCA_966096475.1 uncultured Burkholderiales bacterium | reverse complement strand
GGCCGTTGAAGGCCATGTCGACATGGCCGCCGACGAGATCGGCCAGTGCGGGTGCGTTGCCCTTGTAAGGCACATGCATGATCTTCAGGCCGGCCATGGTGTTGAGCAATTCACCGGAGAGGTGCGGTACGCCGCCGCTGCCGGAAGAGCCGAAATTCATCTGGCCGGGCCGCGTTTTCGCCAGCGCGATCAGTTCCTTCAGGTTTTTCGCCGGCACGCCCGGATGTACCACCAAACCCATCGGCGTGGTGTTGATCAGCGTGATCGGTTCGAAATCCTTCGCCGGGTCATAAGGCAGTTTGGTCAGCACGCTGGGCACGACGGTGAAGGGCGCCGGCGTCACCAGCAGCGTGTGACCGTCGGGTGCGGCCTTGGCGACGATATCGGTGCCGATCACGGTGTTGCCGCCGGGACGGTTATCAACGATGACCTGCTGTCCCCAGACTTCACTGAGCCGCGGCGCGATCAGGCGGGCAATGACATCGGTGCTGCCGCCTGCGGCAAAGGGCACGATCAGGCGCACCGTCTTGCTGGGGTAGTTCGGTGCCGCCGCCGTGCCGGCGATTGCAGAAAATGCAAATAAAAACAAATAGTTATATTTTTTCATGAAGTTCCTCCGGAACAGAATCAGGCGCCGGCGCGATACAGCGACTGTAACCGTGTCATTGCTGCACGGGCTTCGCTGTCGAGTCGGTCGACGATGGCGGCCAGCGGTTCGATTTTATCGGCGAATACGACGCCCTGACCGCAGGACAGCATGGCTTTTTCGACATCGCCGGTTTCATAGGCCTTGCGGCCGACGGTGCCCATGATGTGCGGCAGGATGGCCTGGGTATCGACGGGTTGTGCCTGTTCGAGTTGCTGGATCATCGCGACATGACCGGTTTTCAGTGCGCGCTGGGTGTTGCGCATGCTGTGCAGCAGCAGCGTGGTGTCGGTTTCACCGGCAGAGACCAGACGCTCTTTATATTGGCGGTGCGCCCAGATTTCCTCGGACACCAGAAAACGTGTCCCCATCGCCACGCCTTCGGCGCCCAGCGCCAGCGCGGCCACCAGTTGTTCGCCGGTGCCCAGACCGCCGGCGACGATTACCGGAATTTTCACGGCGCGCGCGGCAGCGACGCCGGCGACGATACTGCCCACCGGTTCGATGCCGGGATGGCCGCCGGCTTCATAACCGATCACCGTCACCGCATCCGCACCCAGCGCTTCGGCTTTTTTCACGTAGCGCAGAACACCCGGCACCTTGTGCAGCACCTTGATGCCGGCATCCTTCAGTCGTTTGATGTAAGCCTCGGGGTTGTTGCCCGCGGTTTCAACGAATTTAACGCCTTCCTTGATCACGACATCAATCAGCGGATTGACTCGGTCCGTGCCATCGCGGCTGACGCGGATCATGATGTTGACGCCGAAAGGTTTGCCTTCGCTCAGTTCACGGCAGCGGCGGATGCCGGCGCGCAGCGCAGCGACATCGGGAAAACTTGCCGCCGTCATAAAGCCGATCAAACCGGCGCGCGCAACCGCGGCAACATAAACCGGATCCGCCAGCCACATCAGGCCGCTGGCGATGACGGGCAGGCGGATGCCGTAAAGATCGGTGATGCGGGTTTTGAAAGGTATGTTCATAAATTCAAGGTCAAAGGCGTTTAGCCACAGAGGTCATAGAGAAAAACAAAAATAATTTATCTTCGGTTTTGAGCGGTTTTGCAGTTCTCTGTGCTCTCTGTGCTCTCTGTGGCTCAAGGTTTTAATTTTTTAGTACCACCAAAGCGTCGGCAGCAATGACGCCATCTACGTTGACGAACAGCGGATTGATGTCGATCTCGGCAATGCGGTCGGCATGATCTGCCGCCAGCAGCGACAGGCGCGATATGGCATCGGCCAGTGCATCGATATTGCAAGGCGGCTTGCCGCGGTAACCCTGCAGCAGTTTGACGCCCTTGATCTCGTGGATCATCGTTTTTGCGGTCTCTGCATCAAGGGGTGCGAAGCGGTGGGTCACATCATGCATGATTTCGGTGAACACCCCGCCGAGGCCGAAAGCCACCACCGGGCCGAAGTGGGCGTCGTTGACGACGCCGAGGATGACTTCTTCGCCCGAGGCCATCTGCTGTACGAGGATGCCGGCAATGCAGGCATCGGGTTTGTATTGTTTTGCGGCTGCCAGCACTTCGCGCGCCGCCTGCTTCAGGCCGTCGAGGCTGGTGATGTTGAGACGAATCACGCCGGCTTCAGTCTTGTGCGGGATATCGGCGGATTCAATCTTGACCGCGAGCGGGAAGGGCAGCGGTGTGGCCGTGAGTTTTTCCACGGCATCCGGCGCCAGCAGTTTTTCGCCGGTGACCGGAATGCCGTAAGCCTGCAGCAGCGCTTTCGAAGCATGTTCGCCCAGCGTGCCCGAACCGGACAGCTCAAGTTTCTGTTTGGCAATGGCGCGTTTGCCGCCGCGGGCGCGTGTGGCTTCGAACACGCGGCGCTTGCCGGCGAAATCATTCAGCGCGGCCAGTGCATCGACGGTGCGGCCCGGCGCGAGCATGCAGGGCACGCCGTTCTGCTCCAGATAATCCATTGCGGCGCGGTTGTCGTCGGGGGATGTCGGCCAGTTCAGCAGCAGCGGCTTGTCGACACCCTTGAGCATTTCCACGAGGCCTTCAGCCCAGGCCTGGGCCACGGTGCCACGCGGCGAGCGGGCGACGATGGAGTCGATATTGGGATCGGCCAGGACTTCGCGCATGGTTTTGGTGTACGACGCGAAGTTGTCGTTGTAGCCCTGCGCCGTAGTGTCGATCGGATTTTCGATTGACGCGTAGGCGACGACGATGCCGCGCAGCGTTTCACGCGTCTTGTCAGTCAGCCGCGGCAGCGTCAGGCCGCGCGCGGTGCAGCGGTCGGCGAGCAGCACGCCGGCACCGCCGGACAGCGTCATCACGCCGACGCCATTGCCGCGCGGCAGTTTTTTGGCGCGGAAGGCCTTGCAGTAATCGATCAGGTCATCAACGTCCTGCACTTCGATGAAGCCGCCTTCGCGGAAGGCGGTGCGGAACAGTTCATAACCCGCGGTCAGACGCGCGGTGTGCGAAGTTGCGGCCTTGCTGCCGACATCGGTGTTGCCGACTTTCCAGATCAGGATCGGTTTGCCGAGTTCCAGTGCGCGCGCGCCAAGCCGGCGCAGGCGCAGGCCTTCGGTGGTGCCTTCGAGGAATGCGGTGAGGATTTCGACGTCCGGGCGTTCGATCAGATACTCCATCCAGTCGAGCGCGGTGAGATCGGCCTCGTTGCCGGTGGAGATCACATGGTTGAAGCCGAGGCCGTAATAACAGCCGACGGCGACCACGCCGAAACCGAAGCCGCCGGATTGCGTGACCATCGCGATCGGGCCGGGCTTGAGTGTTTTGAGTTGCAGCGTGCCGCCGAAACCCAGACGGAAACTGGCGTCGAGGTTGAGCACACCAAGGCAGTTCGGACCGACGACGCGCACGCCGCTGGATTTGATCGCGGCGAGCAGCTTGTCATTGAGCTCCTTGCCGGCGTCACCGGCTTCGCTGAAACCGGCCGACAGGATCACGGCAAACGGAATGCCGGCCTTGCCGCATTGTTCGATGGCACCGGGCACCAGCGCGCCGGACACCGCGATCAAAGCAATGTCGCAGGGCTTGGGTACCGACAGCACATCGGGATAACACTTCAGGCCCTTGATCTCCGGGTATTTGGGATTGACCGGATAGACCTGGCCTTTGTAACCGTATTCGGTCAGCAGCTTGATCGGCTGGCCGCCGATGCGCGTGAGATCGGTGGAGGCGCCGACAACGGCAACGCCGCGCGGATCGAGCAGTCGGGAGAGGTCGGGGGCGGTCGGGAGCGTATTCATGAGTTCGTATTTTTGTTGAGGGTGTTTTTAATCGGCGCGCATATTGGCGGCTTTCACCAGCGTCGCCCATTTGCTGATTTCGCTGCGCACAAAGGCGGTGAATTCTTCCGGTGTGTTGCCGACCGGTTCGGCGCCCTGGCCCGACAGCCGTTCGACGACATCGGGTGCGCGCAGCGCCTTCACAGCTTCAGTGTGCAGCCGGGCGATTACCGGTTTTTGCGTGGCCGCCGGCGCGAGCAGGCCGTACCAGCCGCTGGCGCTGTAGCCGGGCAGGGTTTCGGCGATGGTCGGCAGTTCCGGCAGCAGCGCGGAACGTTTCGCACTGGTGACGGCGATGCCTTTGACTTTGCCCGACTTGATATGCGGCGTGATGATCAGGCTGTTCTCATAGGTCAGATCGACTTCGCCGGAAACCAGCGCGGTCAGCGCGGGCGAGCCACCCTTGTAAGGCACGTGGGTGATGTTGACCCTGGCCATGTATTTCAGCAGTTCGCCGGCCAGATGCGTGATGGTGCCGTTACCCGAAGAGCCGTAGTTGAGGCTCCCCGGTTTGGCGCGCGCGTAGGCCAGCAGTTCCTTGACGGTTTTCGCCGGCACCGAAGGATGGGTGACAAGAATGCTGGTAACGGTGACGCTCTGGGTGATTGGCGCGAGATCGCGCAAGGTGTCGTAGCCGCGATTGGGATTGAGGCTCATCGCCACGGCAACGCCGCCGATGGTGCCCATCAGGATGGTGTAACCGTCGGGTGCGGCCTTGGCGACCTGTTCGGTTGCGATCATGCCGCCGGCGCCGCCGCGGTTATCGACAATGACCTGCTGACCAAGACCTTCCGACATTTTCGGCGCCATCTGCCGTGCAACGATGTCGGTTGGTCCGCCGGCGGGAAAACCGACGACCATGCGAATGGCTCGCGCCGGATATGGCTGTTGTGCCGCGGCCGGCAGCGCAATGGCGGTCAGCAGCAGCAAGGTCAGTGTTCTGTTCATGGCAATCTCCTCGCGATACGGGGCTACTGATCGACGTGTGCGGTCTCGATCATCGAGGGGCGCTGCGCAAAGGCGTCGAACCAGCGGGCAATGCGCGCATTGTCCCGGCGCCAGCCCAGATGGAAAAAACGGAAGTCGGCGTAAGACAGCGCGCAGGCGATGGCGACGTGGCCGATGCCGACCGGAGCGGCGCCAAGATCATCGGCTTCGCGGTCAAGCGCGGCGGCGGCATTGCGCACCTTGGTTTCAAAAGCCGCCAGGGTTTCCGGCGACTGCTGAGCCTGCGGACGCAGCAGTTCATTGCGCCAAAGCATCAGATTGTCGAGCAGGTTGTTGCCCAACGCATGGCGGCGCAGCGCGGTCCAGCGTGCGGCACCTGAGGCAGGGAACAGCTTGGCGCCGTTGTGAAGGCTGTCGAGGTATTCGCAGATTACTGTGGAGTCGTACAGCGCGCTGCCGTCATCCAGCAGCAGCGTCGGAATCTTGCCGGTGGGATTGATTTTCAGCAGATCGGTGTTCGGCTTGTTCATCGCCACCAGCGTGCGTGTGCATTCGATGCGTCCGGCCAGTCCGCACTCGTGGGCGAACACCATGACCTTGCGCACGAAGGGCGAGCGCGACGACCAGAACAGTTTCATGCGCCGAGCTGTTTCATGTAACTGATGATGGCGTCGGCGACGGCGGCGGGTTGTTCCGGCAGCAGCGCGTGAGCCGCATTGTCGATTTTGGCAATCGTCACGCGGTTCGCGCCCCACTGGTCACGGTAGTTATAGATGCTGTCCGGCGGCGACAGCGGATCTTTCAGTGACAGCACGTCGAGCACCGGCGCCGTGCCTGCAGTCCACCATTCCGGTTTCGGCGTGGCCTCGGTGGCGTCACGCTCGGCATGCATCACTGCTTCGTCCCAGCCGCCGAGCCAGACGCTGGCGTCATTGCCCGGCGCGAAAAACACATGCTGCAAGTGCTTGAGTCTCGTCGCTTCCGGCAGATCCATCTGATGGCATTTGTTGATCGAGTCGCGGAGTTCAGGCGCGAGCGGCCAGGTGTGGGTTGCCGCCAGCAGCACCACGGCACGGACCAGTTTCGGATAGTCCGCAGCCATCGTGCGCGCGACGAAGTTGCCAAAGGCATGGCCGGCAACGACGGTGGGTTCGCCGCCGTCGTGTTCGATGACCATGGCGATGTCTTTGGCGAAATCATGCAACGTGATGCCGTGCAGCGGTCCCCGGCTGCCGCCGAGCCCGCGCGGTTCCGGACACAGCGCACGATAACCGGCTGCGGCAAGGCGCTCGGCAATGACAAAAAAATCCGAAGCACCGCGTCCCAGCGAGGGCATCATCACCACACGGGGGCCCTGGCCGCAGGCGTGGACGACGATTTGTACGCCGTCGCGTTCGACGGTAAAAGTGGACATTGGCATGGCGGCTTACAGTGAATTTCGGGATACGGAATTCTACCCCGCAGCCCGACCTGTCTCTTTGATGTTTCCAGCATATGGAGATGCGGAAATGAGGCGGTAATGGAGCTTGGATGGTCAGTCGTTCCGTAGTCTGGACTTGCTGCAATGTGCATTCAGGTGACGGGCTTCTCTCTATAATGCACCGGGTTTGAAATGCCACTGACAGGAGGAGTCATGGTTCATCAAAATAACCGGTTGCCAAATAACCGGTTGCCGGGGCTGATCATGCGTTCGCTGGGTCATGCCGCCGTGCTGCTGGGCATGGTCACCTGTTCGGCGTACGCACAGGCGGTATATGCACAGGACTGGAAGCCGGAGCGCAACGTCGAAATCGTCGTGTCTTCCGGTGCCGGCGGCGCGGCCGACCGCTCAGCACGGGTGATCCAGAAATATCTGCAGTCGGTGCCGGGTATGCCCAGCGTGACGGTCAACAACAAGCCGGGCGGCAGCGGCACGCTGGCCTGGAGTTCGCTGAACCTGCACCCGGGCGACGCCCATTACATTTCAACGCTCAATACCGCGCTGGTGACCAACCAGATCATGGGTTTGAGCACGCTGCGTTATCAGGACATCACGCCGCTGAACATTGTCATGCATGAATATGTGGCGGTGTGGGTGCGTACCGCATCAGGCATCCAGAACGGCAAGGATCTGGTGGCGAAACTGAAAGCCGATCCCGGATCGGTCAGCTTCGGTATTTCGCCGGCGCGCGGCAACCAGAATCACATCGTGCTCGGCATGATTGCCAGGGCTGCCGGTATTGATCCCAAGGCTCTGAAAATCGTGGTCTATTCTTCCGGCGGCGCAGGCACGACGGCAACGCTGGGCGGCCATGTCGAAGTCTGGGCCGGTACCGTCGGCAACGCACTGCTGCTGCTGCAGGAAGGTCGCATCCGTGTGCTGGGCATCAGCTCGCCGCTGCGGCAGCCGGGCGCATTTGCCGCGGTGCCGACCTTCAAGGAGCAGGGCGTCGATGCGGTGTATTCGGCCTGGCGCGGATTTCTGGCCCCCAAGGGTTTGACTGTGGCGCAGACCGGTTACTGGGATCGTGTGTTTTTGCGCATGGTCGACGATCCGGAGTGGAAGGACGAATTGGAGAAAAATGCCTGGGGTCGTGATTTCAAGGGTGCTGCGGAAACCCGCAAGTTCCTTGAGGCCGAGCATGTTCTTCTGGAAAAAATGATGGCCGATCTCGGCATCGTCAATAAACGTTAAAAAACGATCTGTAAACCACACTTCACCGGATGGAGCGCAGCATGACCGCAAAAGCCGCAACGATGTCGCAGCCGCAGGACTGGAAACTGATTGTCGAGAAGGATGTTCCGATCAAGCTGCGCGACGGCGCGATCATCTACTGTGATGTGCTGCGGCCCGACTGCAAGGAGAAGGTGCCGGCGCTGATGAATATCGGTCCTTATCAGAAGGACAAGCTGTGGCGGCCGCCGGCGGACCTGGAAGAGGAGGCGAATCCCTATCTGAACTGGGAGACCGCAAATCCGATGTGGTGGTGCCCGCGCGGTTATGCGCTGATCCGCGTGGATTCCCGCGGTTCAGGCAAATCGCCCGGCCAGTCCGATCCGAATTCCTATCAGGAAGGCGTCGATTTTTACGACGCCATCGAGTGGGCGGCGAAGCTGCCCTGGTGTTCGGGCAATATCGGCACGCTGGGCGTGTCCTATCACGCCAACTGTCAGTGGCGTGCCGCCAATCTGCAACCGCCGTCGCTGAAGGCGATCCTGCCCTGGGAAGGCCGTGCTGATCTCTACCGCGATCAGGCCTATCACGGTGGTATTTTTGCAATGGGTTTCATCTCGAGCTGGCACAACACGCAGACCGCGCACCATCTGCTCGGCCGTCCGCGTGAATACAACCCCAATGCCTTCCGCAACGATCTGCTGTGGAACTGGATGAGCAACAATCTTGATTCCGACTACTGGCGCATCCGCAGCGCGCAATGGGAAAAAATCACCGTGCCGGTGTTCAGCGCCGGTAACTGGGGCGGCTTCTCGCTGCATCTGCGCGGCAATATCGAAGGTTTCGTCAACGCCGCCTCCAAGCACAAGAAGCTGCGTGTGCACACCGGTTCGCATTTTCATCCCTTCCATTCGGAAGAGGGGCGCATCGACCAGTTGCGCTGGTTCGATTACTGGTTGAAGAACATCGACACCGGCATCATGGATGAACCGCCGGTGAAAATTGAAATCCGTACCGGCGGCAGCACCGAGCCGTACAAGTTCCGCTTTGAAAACGAATGGCCGCTGAAACGCACGCAGTGGACCAAGATGTATCTCAATATCGAGCGACCGCAGGGCACCGATATCGACAGCGTCGAAGGTTCGCTGACAACGCAGGCGCCGGCGAAGGAATCGAAGATTACCTATTCCGCCAGTGGCGTGACCAAGGCCGGTGTGGCTTCGTCATCAACCGCGTTGATGCTGGCCGCGCAGAACAAGATGGGTGTGGCTTTCGAGACGCCGCCGCTGAAGGAGGACACGGAGGTTACCGGCCCGCTGATGCTCAATCTGTGGGTGTCGAGCTCGACCGAGGACATGGACATCATGGTGACGCTGCGCAATATCGATGCCGACGGCAAGGATGTCTGCGAAGTCGGCCAGCAGGGCCAGTCGGTGCCGGCAGTGACCAAGGGCTGGCTGCGCGCCTCCCACCGCAAGCTTGATCCGGCGCGTTCGCTGCCGTACCGGCCCTTCCATGCGCACAACGAACGGCAGTGGCTGTCGCCCGGCGAAATCGTCGAGTGTCAGGTTGAAATCTGGCCGACCTGCATGGTGTTCAAGAAGGGCCACAAAATCCGTATCGACATTCAGTCGCGCGACGGCGCGGGCAGCCAGATGTATGGCCACTATCACGCCGATTACAACCTCGGCGCTGAAAACACCATTTATTCGGGTGGCGACAAGTCGACGTATCTGCTGCTGCCGGTCATCCCGGCGAAGTAACGACGGCAATAACCTATTCATTCATTGCAATCACGGAGTCCGCAGGGCATGGTATTCACCAACATCAATGGCATCAAGATCAATTATGAAATCATCGGCAAGGGCACGCCCCTGCTGATGTTCGCGCCGGGCGGTTTCGGCTCGACCATCGCACGCTGGACTGTCGCCGGCGGCAAGCGCGAGTGGAAGGAGATGGACGGTCTGGCTACGCTGGGCAAGCACTTCAAGGCGATTGCCTATGACCGCCGCGAAGCGGGTTTTTCCGGCGGGCGCATCGAGCCGCTGACCTGGGATCATTACGTGCTCGAAGCGAAGGCGATGCTGGAATTCGCCGGTGAGAAAAAGGCACTGATCCTCGGCAGTTGCATGGGCGCGGCGCTGGCTACCGCTTTTGCCGAGCGCCATCCCGACATGTGCCTCGGGCTCTGCCTGCACTGGCCGGTGGGCGGTTACCGCTGGCTGCTGAAAGGGCAGACCTATTTCCAGCGTCATATGGATTTTGTGCGTGCGAACGGCTTTGCCGCAGTGGTCAAACGCGCGCCCGAGAAACGCAGTTTCTGGGAGGATGCGGAGATCGGTCCCTGGGGACCGCCGACAGTGCATGACGCGGATTTTGCGGCTGCCTACGTCAAGCAGGACATGGACCGCTATTTCAAGATCTGCGAGCAGACGCGGGATGCGCTGTTCAATGACACCCAGTTTTCAGGCGCCGGTCCCGCAGCGCTGATGAAAATGGATATTCCGACGCTTATTCTGTCCGGCAACGATTCATCGCACGCGCATTCCGCGTCCTGGGCGACCAAGGAGCTGATGCCCAACGCCGAGTGGGGGGATTTGCTGCCGCCGCAGCAGAACGGCCAGAATACGCTGGAACAGATTCTCAAATTCAAGTCAAAGCTCGGGCTGTAATCGGAAAATATCCGGAGGAAAAATTTATGTTCATGAAAAAAACCGCGATTACCGTTGCGCTCTTGCTGGCGAGCGGCAGCGTATTCGCCGCGCAGGCCAAGGGCGGCGGTGATTTCCCGAATCGTCCGATCCGTATCGTTGTCGGCTTCACTCCCGGCGGCCAGCCGGATATTTTTTCGCGGCTGATTGGCGGCAAGCTGGGCGAGGCTCTCGGCCAGCCGGTGGTCGTGGATAACCGGCCCGGTGCCGGCGGTGCCATCGGCACCAAGATCGTCGCGGATTCCAATCCCGACGGCCATACGCTGCTGGGCGTTTCGTCATCTCACGTTATTGCGCCGGCGGTGCGCAAGCTCAACTACGATCCGGTCAAGGATTTTGCCGGCATCACGCAGATGTACAGCTCGGCCTATCTGCTGGTGGTACCGCCGAGCCTCGGCGTTAAAACCGCGAGGGATCTGATCGCGATGGCGAAGGCCAAGCCCGGCGCGCTGAATTTCAGCTCCGCCGGCACCGGCAGCGGTACCCATTTCGCCGGCGAAGTGTTCAAGGATGCGGCAAAGATTGACGTAGTGCATATACCTTACAAAGGCATCCCCGAAGCGATGAACGACACCATGACCAACCGCGTGCAGTTTTTCATGGCGCCGGTGGCATCACTGGCCAGTCTGGTGCGCGACGGGCGGCTGGTCAGCCTGGGTGTGACTTCGCTGAAGCGTTCGACGGTCTATCCGGATATCCCGACGCTGGCGGAATCGGGTCTGCCGGGTTTCGAATTCGAATCCTGGGGTGGCATGGTGGCGCCGGCGAAAACGCTGCGCCCGATCATCACAAGGCTCAATCGCGAAATCGCCACAGCGCTCGCTGCGCCGGATACCCAGCAACGCATGCGCGCACTGGGTGCCGAGCCGGTGTCGACCACGCCCGAAGCCTATGACCGCCGGATCGCCACCGAAATCGCCAACATCGGCGCCATCGCGCGTCGCGCCGGCATCACGCCGCAATAATCAATCAGCGGAAACATTCATGTCTAACGCGTTGTTTCTCGACGAGGCCTGCGTCCGGCAGCTCGTCACCATGGAAGACGCCCTCGCGGCGGTAGAAGAGGTTTTCGACGCACAGGGTCGTGGCGGCGTGTTCAACGTGCCGCGTGTGCGTGCGCCGGTGAAGGGCGGCACGCTGCGCATCACCGCTGCAGTGCTGTCGTACCGCGGCTATTACGGTGTCAAGGTGTC